>NZ_SMRQ01000018.1 GCF_004359965.1 Cognatilysobacter segetis
GCGCCGGCCACGGGAATCTTCTGCGAGAGCGTCAGCTGGATGTCGCCGGTGCCGGGCGGCAGATCGACCACCAGGTAATCCAGGTCGTCCCAGCGCGAATCGTTCAGCAGCTGGGTCAGCGCGGAGGTCGCCATCGGTCCGCGCCAGATCATCGGCGTGTCCTGCTCCACCAGCAGGCCGATCGACATCACCTGCACGCCGTGGGCGCGCAGCGGTTCGATCGATTTGCCGTCGGGGCTGTCCGGCCGCCCCGATACGCCGAGCATGGTGGGGATGCTGGGTCCGTAGATGTCGGCATCGAGGATCCCGACCCGCGCGCCCTCCCGGGCCAGCGCCACCGCGAGATTGACGGCGACCGTCGATTTGCCCACGCCGCCCTTGCCGGACCCGACGGCGATCAGGTTCCGGACGTTCGCCAAGGGCACGGTGGCCGCCTGCGGCGCGTGGACGCCGATGCGCTGCCGGACCACCGCCGGGGGGCCGTCCCTGCCAACGAGTGCAATAACCTCCGCCACGGATCGCACGATTTCATGCTGCACGGCAGCAATGGGCACACCGAACGTGATGTCGACCACGACACCACCCGGCCCCTCGGGCCCGACCGAGACGCGGCCCACCTCTCCGACGGTGACGCCGAAACCATTGAGCGGGAGGGCGTCGAGGCGTCTGGCCAGCGGGTCGCTCATGAATGCGTTCCAAAAAAAGGATGCTGAGGACGGGCCGTCCCCGCAACACAACTTGTTAAAGCCATGTTACGGTCGAGGCGTCAGGGAGACAGGGGGCCGCAAGGAGGGCGGCACTGATCATTTTCTGTTTTGGGGAAACCAAATGCCAGTTACGCAACAGCGACTGCGGCGCAGCCGCATCGCATCGGCCGTCCTCGCGGCCCTCGTCCTTCCGGCGGCCACCGCGGCCTTCGCTCAGCAGGCCACGACCACCACCACGGACGAATCGAAAGACGCCGCGAAGAAGACCGAGCTCGACCGGGTCACCGTCGTCGGCTCGCGCATCAAGCGCTCGGAGACCGAAGGTCCGGCCCCCGTCACGGTCATCACCCGCGCGGACATCGATCGCGAAGGTTTCCAGACCGTCGGCGACATGCTGCAGACGCTCACCCAGAACACGACCTCGTCGTTCACGGGTGACCTCGCGATCACCGGCTTCACGCCGAATGCCCAGGTCGTCAACCTGCGTAACCTCGGCCCCGGCTACACGCTGACGCTGATCAACGGCCGCCGCCCCGCGCAGTACCCGCAGCCGTACAACCGCGACAACAACGTCGTCAACATCAAGGCCATCCCGTCCTCGATCATCGAGCGCGTGGAAGTCCTTACCGGCGGCGCCTCGGCGATCTACGGCTCCGACGCCATCGC
>NZ_SMRQ01000019.1 GCF_004359965.1 Cognatilysobacter segetis
GCGCCTGCCGCGCATGCGCGTTGGCGATCGCCACCGCGTCCTCGAGGCGCCGGCCCGCCAGCGTCAGCGGTTCGAGCCGCGCGGCCGCGGCGCGGTCGACCAGCAGGTGCCGCCGCACCGCCGCCGCGTGGCTGTCCGGATCGTCGGGATGGAGCCAGCGTTCGTCGACCAGCCCGACGTCCACGCGCTCCCAGTCCAGCGGCGCGCGCGCCAGGGCGCGCAGCACCGGCGCCATGGACTCGCTCGGCGACAGCAGCAGGCGCGACCGCGGCCGTTGCTGGAGGTCGCGCCGGAGTTCGCCCGCGATCATTACCGCCGCGGCCCAGGTCCAGACGTGGGTATCGCGGTGCAGGTAGAGCTGCGCGCCCGCCGGGAGCGTCCGATGTTCCGTGGCGGGCACTCCGGGCGGGATGCCGAAGACCATGCCGGGATCATGACGGCTCGACGCCGCCGGCGCACCCGTTGGGCGGCCCGGCCGGCCGGCGCGGCGTCGCACCGCCGCTATACTCGCGGGCCGCGCGCCGGCCCACCGGCCGGCGCCCTCCGCGAGCCCTGCGCCGCACCCGAGGTCGCTCCGCCGAATGCGTCTTTCCACGATCAAGCTGTCGGGCTTCAAGTCGTTCGTCGACCCGACCACCGTCCATCTGTCCGGCAACATGACGGGCGTCGTCGGCCCCAACGGCTGCGGCAAGTCGAACATCATCGACGCCGTGCGCTGGGTGATGGGCGAGAGCTCGGCCAGCCGCCTGCGCGGCGATTCGCTGACCGACGTGATCTTCGCGGGCTCGTCGGCGCGCAAGCCGGTGTCGCAGGCGATGGTCGAGCTGATCTTCGACAACTCCGACCACACGATCACCGGCGAGTACGCCGCGTTCAACGAGATCTCGATCAAGCGCGTGGTCTCGCGCGACGGCCAGAGCCAGTACTACCTCAACGGCACGAAGTGCCGCCGCCGCGACATCACCGACCTGTTCCTCGGCACCGGCATCGGCCCGCGCAGCTACTCGATCATCGAGCAGGGCATGATCAGCCAGGTCATCGACGCCAAGCCCGAGGACCTGCGCATGTACCTGGAGGAGGCCGCCGGAATCTCCAAGTACAAGGAACGCCGCAAGGAAACGGAAACGCGCATTCGCCACACGCGCGAGAACCTCGACCGCCTGAACGACCTCCGCGAGGAAGTGGGCAAGCAGTTGCAGCACCTCGCGCGGCAGGCGAAGCAGGCCGAGCAGTACCAGGCGATCCAGGCCGAGCGCCGCGTCAAGGACGCCGAGTGGAAGGCGCTCGAATTCCGCGCGCTCGACCGCAAGGTGCAGGCGCAGCGCGAGAAACTGTCGCAGGCCGAGACACGCCTCCAGCAGCTCATCGCCGAACAGCGCGAGGCCGAGCGCCAGCTCGAGGAAGGCCGCGTCAAGCGCGAGGAAGCCGCCGAGCATCTTTCGCGGGCGCAGGCCGAGAGCTACGAGGTCAGCGGCGCGCTGGCGCGCGTCGAGCAGCAGATGCAGCACCAGCGCGAGATGTCGTCCCGGCTGCAGCGCGCCCGCGACGAGGCGCTGGCGCAGCTGTCGGAGATCGCGAACCACATCGGCAGCGACCAGGCCCGCCTGGATGCGCTGCGCGACGCACTCGAGAACGACGAGCCCCGCCTGGAGATGCTGCGCGAGGAGGAGATCGCGCGCGCCGACGCCTTGCGCGATGCCGAAACCAAGCTCGGCGACTGGCAGCAGCGCTGGGATGCCCACGCGCGCGCGCAGGCCGAGGCCTCGCGCGCCGCGGACGTGGAGCGGGCCCGCATCGAGGGGCTCGACCGCATCGCCCTCGACGCGGAACGCCGCCGCGAGGCACTGGCGGCCGAGCGCGCCGGCCTCGACGTCGATGCGCTCGCCGAGGCGGCTTCGTCGATCGTCGAGCAGCTGGAGACGCAGAAGCTCTCGGTCGACTCGCTGAGCGAGCAGCTCGACGAGCGCAAGCAGGCGGTCTCCGCATTGCAGGAGCGCCAGCGCGAATCGCAGGCGCAGCTGGCGGATGTCCGCAAGGCGACGCAGGCCGCGCGCGGCCGGCTTTCCGGGCTTGAAGCCCTGCAGGCCGCGGCGCTGGGCCAGGAGCAGGGCCGCGCGATGGAATGGCTGCGGGCGCATGGCCTGCAGGACGCGTCGCGCGTTGGCGAATCCCTCGATGTCGACGCCGGCTGGGAAACCGCCGTCGAGACCGCGTTGGGACAGTTGATCGAAGGCGTGCTGGTCGACCGGCCCGAATCGCTCGCGACGGCGCTCGATGCGCTCGGCGAGGGGAGGCTGGCGCTCGTCGCGCGTGACGGCGGTGATGCCGCCTATCCATCGACGTCACTGGCCTCGCGCGTGCGCGGCCCGGCCGCGATCCGCGCGATGCTCGCCCGCGTGCATGGGGCGGACGACGTCGCCTCCGCGCTCGCGATGATTTCCGGTCTTCCGGCCGGCGACCTGGTCATCACGCGATCGGGCGAGCGACTCGGCGCCGGCTGGGTGCAGGTCGTGCGCGCGAGCGCCGCGACGCAGGGCGCGCTGCTGCGCGAGCGCGAGATCCAGTCGCTGCGGTCGGAGATCGACGGCCTCGTGCTGCGCGAGCGCGAACTCGACGCGCTGTTGATCGAGCTTCGCGACCAGGTGCTGGTCGCCGAGCAGCACCGTGAGGACGCTCAGCGCGGCCTGTACATGGCGCATCGCGCGGTCAGCGAGCTGGGCGGGCAGCTGCAGAGCCAGCAGGGCAAGGTCGACGCCGCGCGCGGTCGCATCGAGCGCATCGACGCCGAACTCGCGCAGCTGGCCGAAACGCTGGAGTCCGCGCGCGAGCAGTCGCGGCTGGCGCGCTCGAACCAGGAGGACGCGGTCGTCCGCATGTCCGAGCTGGAGGACACGCGCGGCGAGCTGGAGAACGAACGTCGCCGCTTTACCGAGATGCGCGACGGCGCGCGGAATGCCGCGCGCGAGGCCCGCGATGCGGCGCACGCGCTTGCGCTCACGGTCGAGTCGCAGCGCGCTCAGCTGGCCGGCCTGACGCAGGCCCTGGACCGCATGACCGGGCAGCGCGGGCAACTCGATTCCCGCCTGGGCGAGCTCGCCGCGCAGCTCGCGGACGGCGACGCGCCGGTGCGCGAGCTCGAGGAGCAGCGCCAGGTCGCGCTCGAGCAGCGTGTGCTGGCCGAGCAGAAGCTGACCGCCGCGCGGACCGCGCTCGACGGCATCGACCATGAACTGCGCGGCTTCGAGCTCATCCGCCAGCAACGCGACGAACAGGCGCTGCAGCAGCGCGAGGCCATCGGCCAGCGCCGGCTGGAGCAGCAGGCGCTCGCGCTCAAGGCCGAGCAGCTCTCGGTCGCGGTCGCCGAGGCCGGCTTCATCCTCGACGAGGTGACCGCGACGCTGACGGACGAGATGGAGCCGCAGGTGTGGGAGCGGACCGTCGCCGAACTCGACGCCCGGCTGCGCCGGCTCGAGCCGGTCAACCTCGCCGCGATCGCGGAACACGCCGAGGCCGCGCAGCGCAAGGACTACCTCGACGCGCAGGACATCGACCTGCGCACGGCGCTGGAGACGCTCGAGGACGCGATCCGCAAGATCGACCGCGAAACGCGGGGCCGCTTCAAGGACACCTTCGACCGCGTCAATTCCGGCATGCAGGAGCTGTATCCGCGCCTGTTCGGCGGCGGTCATGCCTACCTCGAACTCACCGGCGAGGACCTGCTCGACACCGGCGTCGCGATCATGGCGCGCCCGCCGGGCAAGCGCGTCTCCAACATCTCGCTGCTCTCCGGCGGCGAGAAGGCGATGACCGCGGTCGCGCTCGTGTTCGCGATCTTCCGCCTGAATCCGGCGCCGTTCTGCCTGCTCGACGAGGTCGACGCACCGCTCGACGAGGCCAACGTGGGCCGGTTCACGGCGATGGTCAACGAGATGAGCGAGCAGGTACAGTTCCTGTTCGTCACCCACAACAAGGTCACGATGGAGGCCGCGCGGCAGCTCATGGGCGTGACCATGCGCGAGCCGGGCGTGAGCCGCCTCGTGTCCGTCGACCTCGCCGAAGCCGCGCGCCTCGCCGGCGCCGCCTGACGCCCAGGAGCACACGATGTCGAGTATTTCGGACCAAACGATGCTGCGCGTGTGGATCCTGATCGCAGGCGTGGTGCTGGTCGCCGCGATCATGTTCTTCGGCCGGCCGCGCCGCCCGGGGCAGGGCCGGCGCGTCGCGCGAGGGGAGGGCGGCCGGGTCGAGCCGACGCTCGGCGAGCAGCTCCAGGCCGAACTCGCCACGGACGACGCACCCGCCGAGCCCTCGCAGGAGTCGCTCGACCTGCAGCCCCGCGGCGGCGCTGCGACGGACGAGCTCGGCAAGCGCACCACCGAGGAGTTCGACAAGATCGTGACGCTGTACCTCGCGGCGCGCGCCGGGCAGCTGCTGCACGGGCCCGACATCGTGGTCGCGGCGGAAAGGCCGGGCTCGACTACGGCCACATGGGCGTGTTCCATCGGCTCGTCGAGGGGCATCCCGAGCGCGGGCCGGTCTTCAGTGTCGCCAACATCATGAAGCCCGGCAGCTTCGACATGGCGAACATCCAGTCGCTGCAGACGCCGGCGATCGCGTTCTTCCTGACGCTGCCCGCGCCGGTCTCGGCGCTGGATGCGTGGGACACGATGCTGCCGACCGCGCAGCGCATGGCCGAGTTGCTCGACGGCGTGGTGCTGGACGAGCAGCGCAACGCGATCGGTCGCCAGCGCATCGCGCACATCCGCGACGAGCTGCGTGCATACGACCGGCAGCGCGAGGCGCCGCCGCTGACCCGCCCGACGCGTTGGTGACCGGCGACGGCGCGATCACGGTTCGGCGCTAGACTCGGTCCGTCTCTTAGGGAGGCGGCCGACATGCCCGACATCGGACTCCATCGTTCGCGCCACGACCGCATGATCGCGGGCGTGCTGGGCGGCGTCGCGCGTCGCTACGGCTGGAACTCGACGCTGCTGCGCGTCATCTACGTGCTCGTGTCGCTGCTCTCGGCGGCGTTCCCGGGCATACTCGTCTACCTGATCGCCTGGCTGCTGATGCCGGAGAGCGACTGAGCCGCGATGCGCGATGAAGGGGCGGACACCCCGGCATCCGCGCGGGTCGAGGCCGTGGCCCGACGTGCACTGGTCGCGCTCGGGATGCTGTGGACGCTGCCGAACACCGCCGTCGGGCTGCTGCTCGGTGCGGTCGGGCTCGCGTTCGGCGCGCGCCCGCAGTGGCGCCGGCAGGAGCTTGCCTGCGTGTTCCATGCGTGGCCCTGGGGCCCCGGCGGCGCGCTCACGCTCGGCAACGTGATCCTGCACACCGGCGCCGACCTCGACGTCGCCTGCGTGACCTATGCGCACGCGGCCGGGCTGCACGTCGAGGCGCCCGTCCAGCTCGCGGCCCATGAGCGCGCGCACGTCTACCAGTACCTCGTGCTCGGCCCGCTCTTCCTGCCCGTCTACCTCGTCTGTGGCGGCATCGGCGTGCGCAACCGGTTCGAGCGCGCCGCGGACCGCTATGCCGCGACGGGGCGCGGCTGGTGGCCCTGGCCGACGCCGCCGATGTCCGTGCGCAACGCCGACGAACGGTGATCAGCGGATTCGTTGCAGCGGTAACGTCGATTGCACAGGGGGCTGCTGCGTCGCGTCGCGACACGGAGGGCAGCAATGGACTTCAAGGCTTACCGACGACCCGACGGCGCGTACGTGCTCGTACCGGATTGCCTGGTCGCTTCCCGCGATGCGCAGGCGCGGCACGGTCCGCTCGTGCTCGTCGCGCGCTTCGACGCACCATGCCCGGCGGAGGATCCCGTCTGGAATCGCGTGCTCGGCGACCTCGACCGCCAGTCGTACGCGGTCGTCCGGCGGGAGACCGGTGAGCAGCTGCTGCGCCTGGCCACGGTGTCGGAACTGGTCTGAGCGCGGCGCGTGAACCCGGCGGCGCAACGAGAAAGCCCCGTCGTCGCGGGGCTTCTGGTGCCGGAAGTGGGACTCGAACCCACACGCTTTTAAGGGCGGCGGATTTTGAGTCCGCTGCGTCTACCGATTCCGCCATTCCGGCGCGGACGCGAAGTATAGCCGCGGTCAAATGCGCCGGCGCGCGGTCTGGCCCGCTTACGCGGCCTCGTCCGTTTCGAGCGTGCGGTCGTTGCGGACGTACCACTCGCCCTCGCTGGGCGCGAACGTCGAGCAGCACTGCATCTCGGCCTTGTAGATATGCAGCGAGATGGCGACGCGATCGTCGCTGGCGTTCCGGATGGTGTGGTACTCGTGCGGCGGAATCAGGCTGCCCGCGCTGCCCGGACCGGCCTGGATGCCGCCGGCGGGGCGGAAGCGGAACCGCTCGCCGTCACGCTCCAGCAGCTCGTACTGCGTGATGTCGAGCTCGCCGTCCCACACGCCTTCGACGCACCAGAGGCCCGAGTGGTCGTGCACCGGGGTGCCCTGGCCGGGCCCCCACGTCATGGCGACGACGCTGTAGCCGTGCAGCGGGCTGCGGTAGAGCTCGCGCCGCGCGTAGTGGTCGCTGATGGGCTCGTAGACGCAGGCGGGCAACTCGACCTCGCGGTCGCGGATGAGTTCGCACAGCGCCTGGCGCACGGCGCGCGTGACCGACTGGCAGTCCCCGCGCGACACCGCGGCGTCGAGCGACGCGATCATCTTGTCGTGGCCGGGAAACGAGACGTCGGGGAGAGCGGCGGCGTTCATGCGTCGATTCTAGCCCCGGCGGTCCGCGGCGTCCGCAGCGTGTCGAGGAAACCGCCCACTGCGGGCCCGAAACGGGCGAAATCCACGAGGAACGCGTCGTGGCCCTGCGGCGATTCCAGCGGCAGGAAGCGCGCGTCGGTGCCGCCCTGAGCGAGGCCCGCGGCGATTTCCTCCTGCTGCTGCAGCGGGAAGAGGATGTCCGTCTGCACGCCGATGACCAGCGCCTTCCCGAGCGGGATCGAGGCGAGCGCGGCCAGCGTGTCCGTGTGGCTGTCGCCGCAGCGGCCTGCGCAGTAGTCGCCGATGTCGAACCAGTCCATCGCACGGCTCAGGTAGAGGTAGCAGTTCGGGTCGAAACGGCGCACGAAGCGGCGCGCATGCGCCTCCAGGTAGCTCTCGACCTCGAACTCTAGGCCGAACGGATCCTCGCCCGCACGGTCGGACTCGAGCCGCACGCGGCCGAATCGGCCGTCCCACTCCAGCGCGGAGCGGTACGTGATGACGCCGAGCTTGCGCGCCATCCGCATGCCCGATTCCGGATAGGTCGCGTCGTCGTAGCGCCCGCCGTTCCAGCTCGGGTCGAGGCGGATCGCCTCGCGCTGCAGCGAACGGATCGCGATCGAGAACGGCAGCGCGCGGGCGGCCCCGGAGATGTTGACGTGGTGGCGGGCGAGGCCGGGATGCCGCTGGAGGAAGGCGAGGGCGACCATGCCGCCCATCGAGTTGCCGATGACGCAGGCCAGTTGCCCGATCCCGAGCGCACGCACGACGTGTGCGGCGGCATCGGCGCAGTCCTCGACCGACAGCGGCGGAAACTCGAGCCGGTACGGCCCGCTGCCGTCCGGCAGGGGGGAGGCCGGCCCCGTCGACCCCTTGCAGCTGCCGAGCGTGTTGACGCAGATGACGTGCCAGCGATCGGTATCGATCGGCTTTCCCGGGCCCAGCATCGCTTCCCACCAGCCGGGCGTGGGATCCGCAGGACTCGACGCGGCATGCGCGTCCGGCGACAGGCCGGTGAGGATCAGGATCGCGTTGTCGCCGGCGGCGTCGAGCTCGCCCCAGGTCTCGTACGCCATGCGGGCGCCGTGCAGTTCGCCGCCGCGCTTCATCGGGAACGGCGAGGGCAGGTCGACGAAGCGCGATCCCGGCGGGATGAATTCGGTCATGGCGAGGTCCATTGCACGGGCGCAATTGTGCCTGCCCGCGGCCGCCGGGCGCCAAACGGCCGCTTGAACCGGCGCTACACGCGGCGGGTTGCAGAGTGGGGTTCCATTCCAGAAGGAGCAGGGCCGTGGCCAACAAGCCGAACGACACGAACGACATGAACCGCGATCCGATCTCGGGCGCGCCGGGCTCGCATCCGGTCGGGACCGGCGTGGGCGGCGTCGGCGGTGCCGCGGTGGGTGCAGCGATCGGCAGCGTGTTCGGACCGATCGGCACGCTGGTCGGCGGCGCGATCGGCACGGTCGCCGGCGCGGCGGTCGGCCATTCCGCGGCCGAGCGCGTCGATCCCACGGGCGAAACCGAGGCGTGGCGTAGCGAAGCCACGACGCGGCCGTACTACGACGGCCAGTACGACTACGACCGCGACTACGCGCCGGCGTACCGCTACGGCACCGAGGCGCGCAACGAGAACCGCAACGAGGCGTGGGGCCGCGCCGAGAGCCGCCTGCAGTCGGGCTGGGAAAAGGCCAAGGGCGAGTCGCGCCTGGCCTGGGACAAGGCGCGTGAGCCGATCCGCGATGCGTGGGATCGCAGCGACCGCACCTATCGCACGTACGACGCATCCGACCGCTACTACGAGCAGCGCTTCAACCAGGCCGACTACTACAAGCCGGACTACAGCTTCGACGACTACAAGCCTGCGTACCGCTACGGCACCTACGCCCGTAGCCAGTCGGCGAACGGCCAGTGGGACGACAACACCGAGCGCGAGCTGGAGCGCGGCTGGGAATCGGCGCGCGGCACGTCGCGCTTGGCCTGGACCGACGCCAAGGAGGCGGTGCGCGACGCGTGGCACGGCGTCGAGCGCATCATGCCGGGCGACGCGGACCGCGACGGCCGCTGAACTCTGGAAGCACGCAACGCGGCCGGCGAATGCCGGCCGCGTCGTTTTGTGAGTGCCGAGCTTGTCGCGGGAGAGGGGCGCCGCGGAGTTGCATGCCAAGAGCGCTGTTTGGACCTCGCGCGCGCGGAATGCCGTAACGCACCGTTTGTCGACGCTCGATAGACATGCCGAGGGTTCGCCTGCGCTCCGCGCCAATGTGAGGGCCCCGAGGGGTACTGTCGGGCGGAGCCAACAGCGAGGCGCTAGCGGCAGCTGCGAACGCCGACCGGCAGCGGTTTCAGCCGGGCCGCGGTCAAGACAGCGTCAGCCGTTGCGGCCGATAACATAATAGGCATTATGCGAAGTCACAGAAGTCGGGATTGAGGCCCGCCGGGCCAGCCTCGACCCGTCAATCCCGGCCGTACGCCGAAGACGCTTCGATCCTCCGCCGCACTTCGCCTTCCAGTCCCTTCAGGCCCCAGCGCTTCCCGATCTCGATCGCCTCATCCGCCGGCCTGCCTTCGACCCAGGCGGCCCGGAGCGCGGCCATGGCGCCGACGCGGTTGCCGCTCGCGCAGTGCACCAGCACGGGTTTCGGCGACGCGCGCAGCAACGCATCGAATGCCACGACGTTTCCGCGCGTCAGGTCAGCGGCGCCTCGCAGCGGCAGGTTCGCGTAGCCGAGCCCGTTGGCGCGCACGGCGGTCGCCTCGTCGAAGTCCGGCGTTTCGTCGTCGGGCGTCAGGTCGACCACCTGACGGATGCCGGCGGCCTTCAGGCTGACGATGTCCCCGGGCGCGATGCGTCCGGCGGCGACGACGCCCCGCGCGGGCGACACCGCGTTGGTCACGGGCGGCACCTTCGTGCGCAGGGCCGCGCCGCTGCAGCCGATCGCAATGAGGGTCGCGAGCAGTACCGGCGCATAAACGGACTTCATGCCTTTCTCCTTCGGCGTCGGCGCACGCCTGCGTTGCGCGATTGTGGTCCTTGTCGGCCCGGCGGCGAACGCCGGGCAGGCACGTTGCCACCGGTCGGCGCCGCATCGAGCGCGTGGCGACCCTGCGACACATGCGACGGGTTCCGCGAAAGTCGCGAAATTCCGGTCGCTCGTGTCATCAGAACCAAAGCCGGACGCCCGCGACGACGCGGGTTTCCTGCACGTCGAGACCATCGGCCCGCCGAAAAGCCGCGGTATCGCCGAACGCGCGTTCGACTTCGACGCCGATGTACGGCGCGAACCGCCGCGTGACCTCGTAACGCAGCCGTGCGCCGGCGTCGACAGTCGACAGGCCGGTGCCGAGGTGCCGCGCGGCGTCGTCACGTCCGCCGTAGAGGTTCGCTTCCGAACGCCACTGCAGGATCAGCCGGTTGGTGACCAGCGTTTCGTACTCGGCCTCGAGGCGCGCGGCCGCGCGTCCGCGGCCGACATAGGCGGTCGCCTGTACCTCGATCTTGTACGGCGCCAGGC
This sequence comes from Cognatilysobacter segetis, assembly GCF_004359965.1. Lineage (GTDB taxonomy): Bacteria > Pseudomonadota > Gammaproteobacteria > Xanthomonadales > Xanthomonadaceae > Cognatilysobacter > Cognatilysobacter segetis. Next base: position 10,244 of record NZ_SMRQ01000019.1, read on the forward strand.
CCTGCACGCCGAACGCGGCGAACGCCCGGCCCGGCCCGTCGCCGTCGTCGGCGCGTACGCCGGCCACGACGTCCCACCACGGAGTGATCGAGCGGCCGTACAGCGCCTCGATGCTGCCGTGGTCGATGCGTCCGTCCGCAACGATGCCTTCGCTGCGTAGCCACAGGCGGTGCAGATCGCCGCCGTACCACGCCGTCGCGTCCCACGCGCCCTCCCCCGCGCCGCGCGCCTCCAGGCGATCGATCAGCACGTAGCGATGCGCCATGGCGTCGTGCGTGGCATGCGATCCGGCAAGCGCGGGAAACGCCGCAGCGCGATCCGCGTCGGTCAGTGCCGGAATTGCGGTTCGCGGCGCGGCGCCCGCGGGCAGGTCGCCCGGATGCATGCCGGGGTGCGTCGCGTCGTGCTGCATGCCGGCGTGCGCGGCGTGCGCGTCGGCCCCCTGCCCTGCGGGCATTCCGTGGCCCGCATGTCCCGACGCCTGGTCGGCCCCGTGCGCCATCGCGGCGTGGTCCATCGCGGACATGTCGTGCCTGGACATGTCGTGGTCCGGCGGGTGGCCGCTCTTCACCTCGTCGCCGTCCATGCGGTGACCCCGCATGTCGTGCCCTTCCATATGGTGTTCCGCTATCGGATGGTCAGTGGTGTCCTGGGCCGACGGCGCGGCATCGGGCGGCGGTGCGAGCGTCGCGCGCGCTGTCGTCGCCTTTGGAGCGGGCTGCGACGGCGCGGTCGTTGCGGCGTGCGCTGCGTGGTGCTGCGCATGTACCGCCGGCGCGACGACGATCGCGAGCACGAAGGCAGCGGTCGGATACCGGATGCTCATTCGCGCACCTCCACTTCCCGCATCATTCCCGACTCCATGTGGAACAGCAGGTGGCAGTGGTAGGCCCAGCGGCCGAGCGCGTCGGCACGCACGCGGTAGCTGCGGCGACTGCCGGGCTGCATGTCGACGGTGTGCTTGCGGACGAGGAACCGGCCGTCGTCGTCCTCCAGGTCGCTCCACATGCCGTGCAGGTGGATCGGGTGCGACATCATCGTGTCGTTGACCAGCACGATGCGCAGGCGCTCGCCGTAGTTGAAGCGCAGCGGGCCCGAGTCGGAGAACTTCACGCCGTTGAACGACCAGGCGAACTTCTCCATGTTGCCGGTGAGGTGGATCTCGAGCTCGCGGCCCGGTTCGCGACCGTCGGGGTCGTCGAACAGGCTGCGCAGCATCGAATAGCTCAGCGCCTTGCGACCGTCGGTGCGCATGCCGTTGCCCGGATCCTCGAGCCGCGACGTCGGCGTCATCGCCTGGTTGTCGACCAGCGGATTGCCGGCCTCGCTCGCCGGATGCGCCTGCATCGCCCTGCCCTGCATGGCCGCCATGTCGTGGCCCGCGGGCATGGCCATGCCGGCCATGTCGTGGCCCGTCGCCTGCGAGGCGTGCGACATCGTCGACATGTCGTGGCCGGGCATCGCCTGCGCATGCGACATGGCGGCCATGTCGTGGCCGCCGCCCGCGCCGTGCGACATGCCGCCCATGTCGTGCGCGGCCATGCCCATGTCCTGCATGGTCAGGATCGGGCGCGCATCCAGCGCCGGTACCGGCGCGCGCAGCCCGTCGCGCACGGCGAGCGTGCCCGAGACGAAGCCGGTGCGCGCCGAATCCTGCGCGAAGATGGTGAAGGCGTCCTGTCCGGACGGCTCGACGATCACATCGAATGTCTCCGCCGTAGCGATGCGGAACTCGTCCACGGTGACCGGATGCACGTACTGGCCGTCGGCGGCCACCACCGTCATCAGCAGGCCGGGAATGCGAACGTCGAAATACGTCATCGACGAACCGTTGATGAAGCGCAGCCGCACCTTCTCGCCGGAGCGGAACAGCCCGGTCCAGTTGCCCGGGCCGGTCGTGCCGTTCATGAGGTAGGTGTAGGTCTGAGCGTTGACGTCCGACAGGTCGGTCGGCGTCATGCGCATGCGGCCCCACATCGCGCGGTCGGCGAGCGTCGCGTCGAACCCCTGCCGCCGCGCATCGCGCACGAAGTCGCCGACGGTGCGCTTGTGCAGGTTGTCGTGGTCCGACATCTGCTTCAGCCGCGACATCAGGCGCGCCGGGTCGAGGTCGGTCCAGTCCGACAGCAGCACGACGTAGTCGCGCTGGAACACGAACGGCTCGGGTTCGACGGGATCGATCACGATCGCGCCGTAGAGGCCGGCCTGCTCCTGGAACGCGGAGTGGCTGTGGTACCAGTACGTGCCGTGCTGCCGCACGTCGAAGCGGTACTGGTAGGCCTCGCCGCGGTGGATGCCGTCGAACGATATGCCGGGCACGCCGTCCATGTTCGCGGGCAGGATCATGCCGTGCCAGTGGATCGACGTTTCGTGCCCGTGGATCGATCCCGGCGGCAATTCGTTGCGCACGCGGAGGTTCACCGTCGTGCCCTGCCGCCAGCGCAGCAGCGGCGCAGGCAGGCTTCCGTTGACGACCACGGCGCGCCGCGCGCGGCCCGTGAAGTCGACGGCGATCTCGCCGACGGACAGATCGAACTCGGTGCCGCTAAGGACCCCGGGATTGCCGACGCGTGGGCCGGCGACGGCGCCGCGCGCGGGCAGGCCGAGCGCGAGGGACGCCCCGCCGAGCGCGAGGCCCTGCACGAAGCGGCGGCGCGACGGCAGCACGGCGTCCGCGCCGGGACGGTGGAAACGGAAGGACATGGCTGGACTCCGGCGGCCGATGGCCACCTCGATGAGCGTAGGAGAGCACGGCGTGCATGCACGCCGGATGCGTCCGGTGCGCCCGGGGGCGCGGGCGTCACCTAGCCGATCGGAGGTCGTATCAGCGGCGGCAGTCGCGGCGGGGCGTGGTTCGCCCGAGGCAGCAGGCGGCTCGGCGGGCTCCGCGCGGCGATGCGGCCTTCGCCGACGGGTGCCATGCCGATGGGCAATTGCGCCGGGCACGGACACGCGCAGCCGCCGCGGTCGCAGCCGTCCTCCGAAGAGGAAGGGTGCGACGACGAATGAGGCGTCGCATGGCCATCCGACGCGTCGTGGTGCCGCGGCATCGCATCCGGATCGCAGCAGTCGTGCGCATGACCGTGCATCGCGGCGGCCGCATCGCGTGGCGCGCCGGCGTGCCCACAGGCCACATGGGTCGACGCGCGCGCCGCGCCTGCACCGTTCGCCACCAGGGCCAGGCAGAGCACGATCCGCAGCAGGAGCGCGACGAGATTCACGTCGTTACTTTACCCCGTGGCATCCGCGCGGAGCGGGGCGGCGGCTGAACGCGGCGACGCCCCCTGCCCCGCACCGAGCCGCAGCGCATTCATCACCACCGACACGGAACTGAGGCTCATCGCGAGCGCGGCGATCATCGGGCTTAGCAGCAGGCCGGTAAACGGGTACAGCACGCCTGCCGCGATCGGCACGCCCAGCGCGTTGTAGACGAAGGCGAAGCGCAGGTTCTGCCGCATGTTGGCGACCGTCGCCTCCGAGATCGCGCGGGCCGTGGCGATGCGCCGAAGGTCGCCCTTGAGCAGCGTCACCTGCGCGGTGGACATCGCCACGTCGGTGCCCGTGCCCATTGCGATGCCGACGTCCGCGGCCGCGAGCGCCGGCGCGTCGTTGATGCCGTCGCCCGCCATCGCGACGGTGCGGCCCTGCGACCTGAGCCGCCGCACCAGTGCGACCTTGTCCTGCGGACGGACGTCGCCGTACACCTCGTCGATGCCGAGCCGTCGGCCAACGGCGTGCGCGGTGGTGTCCGCATCGCCCGTCGCCATCACGATGCGGACGCCGTCCGCGCGCAATGCCGCGACCGCGTCGATCGCCGAGTCCCTGATCGGGTCCGCCACCGCGATCGCGCCCAGCAGCCTTTCGTCCGTGGCGAGAAACACCACGCTTGCACCTTCGCTGCGCAGTGCATCCAGCGCGACCGCCGACAGGTCCACGGCGATCCCCGCGTCCTCCATCAGCCGCCGATTGCCCAGCCGCAACGCGCGGCCTTCGACCTCGCCGTGCACACCGAGCCCGGTCACCGATTCGAATGCCCGCACGGGCGATAGCGCCAGGCCGCGGCGTCGCGCCTCCGCGACGATCGCATCGCCGAGCGGGTGCTCGCTGCCCTGGTCGAGGCTGGCGGCCAGTCGCAGAAGCTCGGCCTCGTCCACGCCCGTCGCCGGCACCGACGCGCGGAAGGCGGGCCGCCCTTCGGTGAGCGTGCCGGTCTTGTCGACCACCAGCGCGTCGACGCTGCGCAGCCGCTCGATCGCCTCGGCGTCGCGGAACAGGACGCCGGCACCCGCCGCGCGGCCGGTCGCGACCATGATCGACATCGGCGTGGCGAGGCCCAGCGCGCAGGGGCACGCGATGATCAGCACCGACACCGCATTGAGCACGGCATACGTCCACGACGGCTCCGGCCCCAGCAGGCCCCACGCGAAGAACGTCGCCACCGCGACGGCCACCACCGCCAGCACGAAGCCGACGGCGACGCGGTCGGCCATCCGCTGCATGGGTGCGCGCGACCGCTGCGCCTGCGCGACCATCTGCACGATCTGCGACAGCACGGTCGCGCTTCCCACCTGGTCGGCGCGGATCACGAGGCTGCCGGTGCCGTTGAGCGTCGCGCCGAAGACCTTCGCGCCCTCCCCCTTCCCCACCGGCATCGGCTCGCCGGTCAGCATCGATTCGTCGACGCTCGACCGCCCTTCCAGCACGGTGCCATCGACAGGCACCTTCTCGCCGGGCCGCACGCGCAATCGATCGCCGACGTGCACATGCGAAAGCGGAACGTCCTCTTCGGCACCGTCGTCACGCAGGCGGCGCGCGGTCTTCGGTGCGAGCCCGAGCAGCGCGCGGATGGCGGCGGACGTCTTGGAGCGTGCCCGCAGCTCCAGCACCTGACCGAGCAGCGTCAGCGACACGATCACCGCGGCCGCCTCGAAGTAGACGCCGACGCGGCCGTGCTCACGGAAGGACGTGGGGAACGCGCCCGGTGCGATCGTCGCGGCCACGCTGTACAGGTAGGCGGCGGCCACGCCGAGGCCGATCAGCGTCCACATGTTCGGGCTGCGGCGCCGGATCGACTGCAGGCAGCGCAGGAAGAACGGCGCGCCCGCCCACGCGACCACGGGCGTCGCGAGCAGCAGCTCGATCCAGCTGCGCACCGCCGGCGACGGCCAGCGCAGCCCGTGCCCGAGCATGGCGAGCAGCAGCACGAGGATCGTCAGCGGCAGCGTCCACGCGAAGCGCCGGCTGAAGTCGCGCAGCTCGGGGTTGTCCTCGTCGCCCGGCGCCGGCAGCGCCGGCTCGAGCGCCATGCCGCAGATCGGGCAGCTGCCCGGGCCTGGCTGGCGGATCTGCGGATGCATCGGGCAGGTGTAGACGGTGCCGGTCGCGACCACGACCGCGGCCGGCGCGGCGGACCGAGCGGCCACGAAGGCGCCGGGATCGGCCAGGAAACGGTCCCGGCATCGCGGCGAGCAGAACGCGTAGTCGAGGCCCCCGTACGAGGCGTGGTACGGCGTGCGGGCCGGATCGACGCGCATGCCGCAGACCGGGTCGCGCCCGGTGTCGGCGGCGCGGTCGGGCTCGGCGGTGCGGGGATGGGTCATGGAGGCGTTTCGATGCCGGTGTGTTCGCGGATGGCGCCATGGTGGACCGGCGGCGTGCGCGGCGGATTGACGCCGATCAGGTGGACGCGCGGACACCGTGCGTGCCGCATCGCGCCCGATTGCTGACGTGCGTCAGCATGCGCGCAGGCCGCCACGGCAGGCTGCGCACGGATGGCGGCGAAAACGGCGGCGCCGGTCGCGCGCGCCGACGCCGACGAGTGGCGGGGCCCGCCCCGATGCGCGTCGTAGAGTCGGGACGGCACTCCTCCTTCACGTCGCCGCGCCGATGAACCGCGCCGCCGCTCCGTCCGCCGTCCGGGTCCTGATCGTCGACGACGATCCGGGTATTGCCGGGCTGCTGGGACGTTACCTGGACGCGCGCGGTATGCAGACCCACTCCACCGACTCGATCGCGGGCATGCGCGCACTGCTGCGCCAGCGCGCGTTCGACGTCGTGCTGCTCGACCTCGGCCTGCCCGACGGCGACGGGCTCGACGCGCTGCGCGACCTGCGGGCCGAATGGAGCGGCCCCGTGCTGATCCTCAGCGGTCGCGGCGAGGCGGTCGAACGCGTGATGGGGCTGGAAACCGGCGCCGACGATTTCATCGACAAGCCGTTCGACCTCCGCGAGCTGCTGGCGCGCATCCACGCGGTGATGCGCCGCAACCGCGGCGACACGGTCGAGCCGGGCCCGCTGGTGCTCGACGGCCTGCGCTTCGACGCCGCCACGCGCACCGCGTACGACCGCGAAGGCGTGCCGCTGGCGCTGACGTCCGGCGAGTTCGACCTGCTGATGTCCTTCGCGCGCCGGCCGCAGCAGACGCTCAGCCGCGACGAGCTGATGAACGCGACCCGCGGCCGGCCGTCGGGGCCGTTCGATCGCGCGATCGACGTGCAGGTGGCGCGGCTGCGGCAGAAGATCGAGCGCGACGCGTCGAACCCGCGGCTCATCCAGTCGGTGCGCGGCGCCGGATACCGGCTGGCGCAGCGGCCCTCGCCGGACTGACCCGTGCGCGGCGCGCTGTTCGATGCCATCCCCGACGCGCTCGTCGTGGTGGACGAGGCCGGCGCCATCCTCATGGCCAACCGTCGCGCCTACCAGCTGTTCGGGTACGAGCCGCCGGAACTGGTCGGCAGGCCGGTCGAGGTGCTGATCCCCGCACACCTGCGCACGCGCCACGCGCACCACCGCAAGCGCTACGCGCACGAGCCGCGCGAGCGCGCGATGGGCCAGGCGAGCATGGACCTGCAGGGACGCCGCCGCGACGGCTCGCTCTTCCCGGTGGAGATCGCACTGAACCCGCTGCGGCTCGGCACGCGCCAGCAGACGCTCGCGTCGATCCGCGACGTGAGCGCCACCTCGATGTCGCAGCGCGTGCAACGCAAGACCGCGCACGACGCCACGCTGGCCGAGGTCGGCCATCTCATCCTCACCGCCGACTCGGAGACGCGCGTGCTGCGCGACGTCGTGGGCCGGCTGTCGGAGTCGATCGGGCTCGGGCCCGTCTGGCTGCTGCGCGCCAACCGCCGCAGCGGCGCGGTGGAAGCGACCGGCGAGACGCCGCCGCCGGGCGACTGGATGGCGTCGCACGCGCGTGCGCTGCTCGCGGCGATGTCGCGCGGCACGCCGTGCGTGTCCCAGGGCGCCCGGCTCGGCGGCGTGCCGATGCCGCCGGGGATGAATTGCGGCGTCGCGTTCCCGGTGGCCTCGTCCGACAGCGCCGTCGATGGCGTGCTGGTGGCGTTCTCGCGCCACCTCGACGCCTTCGACATCGACGTCCAGCGGTTGCTCGAGACCGCCTCGTCGCTGCTGTCGGCGATGCTGCAGCGGCGGGCCAGCGCGGAGGCGCTCGCGCATGCGCAGCGGCTGGAAGCGATCGGCAAGCTCACCGGCGGCGTCGCGCACGATTTCAACAACCTGCTGACGGTGATCTCCGGCAGCCTGCAGCTGCTCGAGTCGTCGGTCGAGGACGACGCCGCGTCTGCCGAGATCCTCGTGTCCGCGATCCGTGCGGTGGAGCAAGGCGCCGCGCTGACGCGCAAGCTGCTGTCGTTCGCCGGCCGCCAGCACCTGCGCCCGGCGGTGGTGTCGCTGCCGCGGCAGATGCGCGACCTCGAGCGGCTGATCCGCGCGAGCCTGGGCGAACGCATCCGGCTGGTGCTCGACCTCGATCCCGCGACGCCGCCCGCGTACGTCGATGCCGCGCTGCTCGACAGCGTCGTGCTCAACCTGGTGCTTAACGCGCGGGATGCGATCGACGGTGCCGGTGAAGTCGAGATCTCCGTGCGCGGCGAGCCTGCGGCGGATACCGATGCGCCCGCCTACGTCGCGCTGACCGTGCGCGACACCGGGCGCGGGATGACCGCCGAGGCGATGGAACACGCGTGGGAGCCGTTCTTCACCACCAAGCCGAACGGGCGTGGTACCGGGCTGGGCCTGAGCATGGCCTACGGCTTCGTGCAGCAGAGCGGCGGGCACGTGCGGCTGGACAGCCGGCCGGGCGAAGGCACGCGGGTGACGCTCTGCTTCCCGGTGGCGACCGAAGCGCAGCAGCAATCGGTGGACGCCGCGTTCGGCCCCGCGCCCGGCGGCGACGAGGTCATCGTGGTAGTCGAGGACGACGAGGCCGTGCGGCGCACCGTGACCGCATCGCTGAAGGCCCTCGGTTACAGCGTCATCGCCACCGATTCGCCCGAGGACGCGCTGGACTGCGTGGAGACGTTGCGCGACGTTGCCCTGCTCTTCAGCGACCTCACGCTCGGTGCCGCGATGACGGGCGATCAGCTCGGACGCGAAGCGCGCCGGCTGCGGCCGGACCTGGCCGTGCTGCTGACCTCGGGCTACCCCGACGCGGTGCGCGAGGCCGGCTCGTTCGAATTCGCGCTGCTGCCCAAGCCCTACCACCGCGAGGAACTGGCCACCGCGGTACGCAACGCGCTTGCCGAACGCACCGCGGTCGCGGCCGGCTGACGCCCGGCTTCGCGCAGGCGGCGGTTAGCGATCGCCGGCATCCTCATCGACGTCGTTGCGATCGGACGCGGGTGCCGGCGCGGTCTTCCCGGGCGGCTGGATGCGCGCCCATGCGCGCTGCATCGCGCCGGCGAGGTCCCGGTACGCGGCGATGATGCGCGTCTTGGCCTCTGACATTGCCGTGTTCGAGCGATCGTCCAGGCGCTCCAGCTGGGTCGCGAAGTGCGCCCGCTGCGTGCGCACCGCGGCCAGCGAGTCCTCGGCCGCGCGGCGCGACTCGGCTGTCATGCGTTCGGTCGAGGCGTCGAGCCGCGCCTGCAACTCGCGGATACGGACGTCCACGCGATCGGCGGCCGCGCGTGCGGCGGCGCGCAATTCGTCGCGGCGCTGCGCCGGCGTCGCCTCCATCCTTCGCAGGTCCTCGTCGCTCTCGGTCGTCGACGCGGGCGCGGGCTGCGCCGGCGGCGTCTTCGGCGGCGATTTGGGTACCGGCTGGCCGGCATGCAGCGGCGCGGCTAGCGCGATGGAAACGAGGGCGAGCGTCAGGCGGCGTTTCATGGGGGTCTCCTGGCTTGGACGTACGGCAGCCGTCGCGGCGGCCGAACGGGCGGCCGCCGCGCAGCGGAGCGGCGTCAGCCTCGCTTGCGGGCCGCCGGGCGTGCTGACCGGGATCAACATTCAGACCGATCGCCCGCAAACTTGATCCGGATCAACACCGCCACGGCCGGCAACCGCTGTGATGCGGCTGCGGCATCCGCCGCGGACATGGAGTCGACGGCATGGTCGGCACGCGCGCACGCGACGGCGACGGCAGCGGCGGTGCATCCGCCGCAGGTTCGGGCTCGGCATGAACCGCGTACAGGGCAAGACCTGCGTGGTCACCGGCGGTGCGGTCGGCATCGGCGCGGCCTGCGTCCGACGGCTCGCGGAGGAAGGCGCGGACGTGGTGGTGCTGGACCTCCCGGAGACCGCTCCTGCGCTGATGGACGGCCTCGGCAGCGCACGCGACCGCGTCACCTACCGGCAGTGCGACGTCGCCAGCGAAGCGTCGGTCGCCGCGGCGATGACCGCCGCGGCCGCCCGCTCCGGGCGGATCGACGTGCTCGTCAACAACGCGGGCATCGCGGGGGCGAACAGGCCCACCCACGAGATCACCGAGGACGAGTGGGATCGCGTACAGGCCGTCAACGTCAAGGGCGTGTTCTTCTGCACCAAGCACGCGCTGCCGCACATGCGCGCGCACGGCGGCAGCATCGTCAACCTCTCGTCGATCTACGGCCTGGTCGGTGCGCCGGACGTGCCGCCGTACCACGCGTCGAAGGGCGCGGTCACGCTGATGACGCGCACCGACGCGCTGTTCTACGCGGCCGACCGCGTCCGGGTGAACTCGATCCATCCTGGTTACATCTGGACACCGATGGTCGAGGGCCACCTGCGCAACTCCGGGGTGCACGACCTGGAGGCCGGCCGGCGCGACCTGGCCGCCCTGCACCCGCTCGGCCGCGTCGGCGAGCCCGACGACATCGCCTGGGGCGTGGTGTACCTCGCTTCCGACGAATCGGCCTTCGTGACCGGCGCGCAGCTGGTGATCGACGGCGGCTACACCGCGCGCTGACGCGCCGGCCCTGCACGAGATGATGCGATGACGACCGTGATGCCCGCCCCCGTCCCCACCGAAACGCACGTCGCGCTGCGCGACGGCCGACACGTGCTGATCCGCGCGCTGCGGCCGACGGATGCACAGGCGCAGCGACGCTTCATCGAGCGGCTGCCGCCGGAAGATCGCCGCGCACGGTTCCTCTGCACGATGTCGGAAGTGGACGACGCCCTGCTCGCGCTGCTGATGGCGCCCGATGCCCGCGGCCCGACGGCCGTGGTGGCCCTGACGCCGGGCGAGAACGGCGAGGACATCGTCGGCGTCGCACGGCTCGCGCAGGCGGGCGATACGCCGGGCGCCGAGATCTCGGTCAGCGTGGATGCCGGCTGGCGCGGCGCGGGCCTCGGCACGGCGCTATTCCGGGCGCTGTGCATGCTGGCTCGCCGTCGCGGCATCACGCGGCTGTGGTCGATGGACGCGGCGAGCAACGCCGGGATGCACGGTTTCGCGAAGTCGCTCGGCGCGCACTGCCGTCGCGATCCCGACGACGTGCACCAGGTCATCTACGAGCTCGAGCTGCACTAGCGAACGCGCGCTATCGCATCGACGGCCCGTGCGGCGCCTGCACCCGCGACGTCCGGTGCGCATGGCGCAGGTCGACGTGCGTGTCGGACAGCGCCTGGATGAAGTCGTCGTACTGCAGGAAGAAGCGCTGCCAGAGATATTCGAGGTCCGCGCCGCGGGCCTGTTCGATCTGGCGATGCAGGTCGGCCAGGTGCTCCTGCCGCCGGATCAGCTCGCCGAGGCGATCGCGTGCATGCAGGCGCGATTCGCGCGTGCCCGGCGCCTGGTCGATGCGCTGGCGCGCGGCGCCGATCACGCGGTCCACATGGCGCAGCGCGGCCCCCGCATGACGTTGCCAGCGGCCGGCGACGTCGTCATCGTGGCCGTCGTCAGTGGGAGAAGAGCACGGGAACATCGGCCCGCTCCAGCAGTTCGCGCGTGACGCCGCCGAACGCCCACTCGCGCGCGCGCGAATGGCCCCAGGCGCCGGCGATCAGCAGGTCGGCCCCGGTTTCCGCGGCATTGAGCAGCAGGTCGTTGCCGGCCGAGCCGCGTGCGTTATGACGGACGGTCACGTTCACCGGGATGCCGTGCCGTGCGAGGTGCGCGCCGATGTCCGCCCCCGGGTCCTGCCCATGCCGGCGTTCGCCCACCATCGGCTGCGAAAGGATCACGTCCACGCGCTTGGCCTGCCGCAGCAGCGGCAACGCGTCGTGGACCGCGCGCGTGGCCTCGGGCGTCGGCACCCAGCCGATGGCGATGCGGTCGAGCGCGAACGGCCGTCCCGTCGCGGGCGGCACCGTCATCACGGGTCGCCCGGAATCCATCACCAGCGACGAGAAGATCGTATGCACGATCGCGGCGTCCGCGCGCTCCTCGCCCGGCCGCGGCGCGGCGATCATCACGAGGTCGTGGTAGCGCGCCTCGAGCGTGAGCAGCGCCGTGGAGGAATACACCTGCGCTTCGGCCAGGTGCACGTCGAAGCGCACGTCGCGATCGTGCAGCCGCGACTTGATGCGCGTGACCTCCGCCGACGCCTCGTCGCGCAGGTCGGCGAAGCTCGCCTCCAGCACGATCGGCGAGGTGCCGTAGGCCGCGGCGGTCGCCAGAGGGATCTCGAACGGCACCGACACCGATAGGCGGGCATCCATCGCCTGGCACAGGCTCACGGCGGCGTCGAGCGCGCGGTCGTCGAAGCCGGTGCGGGTGATGGCGAGCATGACGTCGCGGTACATGGCGCGGCCTCCGTCCAGGCGCGTGCGACCTCGCCCACGCTGTGGACAGTCAAGCGCGAATCCACCGGCGCGTGTTGATCCACGTCAGGAAACGGCGTGCTTCCGCCGGTGCAGCACGCGACCCGTGGCGAGCACCGCGATCGCGGGCAGCGCGGCGGCGACCAGCGCATGAGCCGGTACCAGCGCCTCGAGGTGCAGCAACCGCGCGGTCGCCGGCACGAGTGCTGCCGTCACGACCACGACCGTAGCCGCGAGCACGGCGATGACGATCGGGCGCAGGTCCCCTGCCCCGCCATCGGCCGGCCAGGCCGTCACCGCGAGCGTGGCGAGGTTGCCGCCGAGGATCGACAGGAAGGCGTAGGCGTACAGCGCACCGGGGTCGAGGCCGACACGCATTGCGATGCCGTACCCCATCAGCGCACCGACCAGCGCGGCCAGCCCGAGCGCGGCCGCGGGCCGGCCCAGCGACCAGGTGACCAGCGAGGCGCGGATCGGTCGCGGCGGTTGCTGCATGGCCGCGGGATCGCCGCCGCGGCGCTCGAAGACGAGCGTCGACGCCGGGTCGATCAGCAACTCGAGCAGCACGACGTGCACGGGCAACAGCACCGGCGGCAGGCTGAACAGCACCGGCAGCAGTGCCGCGCCGGCGATCGGAACGTGCACTGCGGTGACGTACTGCACGGCGCGCAGCAGGTTCGCGTAGATCGCGCGTCCGAGCCCGACCGCGTCGACGATGCTCGCGAAGCGGTCGTCGGCCAGCACCACCGACGCGGCATGCCGCGCGACGTCGCTGCCGCGACGGCCCATCGCGATGCCGACATGCGCGGCCGCCAGCGCGGGCGCGTCGTTGATGCCGTCGCCGGTCATGCCGACCACGTCGCCGGCATCGACCAGGCACTGCACGAGCTTGAGCTTGTCCGCGGGACGCACGCGCGCGTAGACGTTGCAACGGCGCGACAGCGCGAGCAGCTCCGCCGGGGTCGCCGCGGCGATGTCCGCGCCGCTCAGCACCTCGCCGTCGGCCGCGATGCCGGCGGCCTTCGCGATCGCGCGCGCGGTCACCGGATGGTCGCCCGTGACCAGCAGCACGCGGATGCCGGCGCCGCGCGCACGCTGCACCGCCGCCGGTACGTCGACGCGCAGCGGGTCGGCGAGCGCGAGCAGGCCGAGCCAGTCGAACCGCAGGCCGCGGAGGTCGTCGGGATACGGAGCGTCGCGGAGATTGCAGCGCGCGACCGCCAGTACGCGGAAGCCGGACGCCGCGAGTGTCGCGATGTCGTGCTCGAGCGACGCCTGCTGCGCCGCATCGAATCCGCACAGGCCGGCGACGGCCTCCGGCGCGCCCTTGATGCACACCTCTCGCGCCGCGCCGTCGCCCGCGATGCCCGCGGTGGCGTGGAGCGCATTCGAGAACGGATAGAAACGCTCCAGCGGGCGGCGCGTCGTCTCCACGCCGGCCGCCTCGAGCACGGCGATGTCCATCGGGTCGACCGGCCTGTCGGGACAGGCGCGCGCAGCCGCCGCGAGCACCGCATCGCGCGCGACGCCCTCGGCTGCGCGATGCGTCGACGTGGCGTCGCGCACCAGCACCTGCTCGACGCGCATCCGGTTCTCGGTGAGCGTGCCGGTCTTGTCGGTGCACAGCACGCTCATGCAGCCGAGGGTCTCGATCGCATCGGGCCGCTGCACGAGCGCGTTCGCGCGCGCCAGTCGCCAACCGCCCAGCGCGAACATCACGCTCAGGATCACCGGGAACTCTTCGGGCACCGTGGCCATGGCGAGCGTCAGGCCCGAAAGGAGCGCTTCGCGCCATTCCGTTCCGCGCGCGAGCGCGAGCGCGGCAAGCACGGCCGCGCCGCCGAGGCTCAACGGCGCGAACAGCCGGACCAGCCGGCCGATCTGCTGCCGCAACGGGCTGCTGGCACGCCGGACGGTGGCGAGCGAGCCACCAAGCCGACCGAACTCGCTGCGGGGGCCGGTCGCGACGACTTCCGCCGTGCCCTCGCCCTGCACGACGAACGTGCCCGCGTAGAGCGATGACGCCTGCTCATCCTTGCGCACCGGCACCGACTCGCCGGTCAGCAGCGACTCGTCGACCTCGAGGCTAGAACCGTCGAGCAGGCGCGCATCGGCGGCGATGCGGTCGCCCTGCGCGACCAGCAGCAGGTCGCCGGCCACCAGCGTCGCCGCCGGCACCGTCTGCACGGCACCGTCGCGGAGCACCCTCGCCTTCGGTGCGGTGAGCTCGCGCAGCGCGTCCAGCGCGCGTTCGGAGCGCAGGTTCTGGTAGACGTTGAGCAGTACGACGAAAGCGACCGACGCGATCATCGCGCTCGCGTCCAGCCACTCGCCGATCCCCGCGTACAGCGCGGCGGCGGCGGCCAGCAACAGCAGCATGGGTTCGGTGAGGACGGACAGCACCGCGCGGACCGGGGCGCGTCGTCGGACATCGAGGGTGTTGGGTCCGTCGCGCAGCAGGCGCGCGGCCGCCTCGGCGGTGCTCAGGCCGCGTGGTCCCCGCGGCAGGCTATCGGTGGCGTCGGACTGCGGCATCGCGACCTCGCTCCGCACTCGCCGTCCGCGTGCGCGTGGCGGCGTGATGCCGTTCTACCAGATGCGCGCGTGGTGCCGGATCAGGCGTCGGCGGCGAGCAGCCGCAGCGCGTCGTCGAACAGCGAGACCACGCGCAGCGCGAGATGCTCTCGATCGGGTGCGCTCATGCGGGCCAGCGCGTCGGCGACCGTGTCGGCCCCGTAGGTGATGTCCGCCACCAACTCCTCGAAGCGGAACTGCAGCGCTGCGGGAAGATCGCGCACGGGGTCGATGGCCGCCAGCTGCCGGTGGGCGGCGTCGAGCCGTTCCGCAAGCGGCCCCTCCCGGCACAGTGCGGCCACCGCGTCGCGGAGGTGCCGGTGCGCGTGGGGCGTGGTCGATGCGGTCATGGGATCTGCCGTCGCGCAGGCGAAAAAAAACCGCCGGCCCGAAGGCCGGCGGCTTGGAAGCGGATCAGACCGCCGCGTCCTTGAGCTTCTTCAGGGGACGCGCCTTGAGCTTGACGCTCGCCGGCTTCGCGGCGAACCACTGCTCTTCCTTCGTGAACGGGTTGATGCCCTTGCGCTTGGGCTTGGCCGGGACATCGACCTTCGTGACCTTCAGCATGCCGGGGAAGGTGAAGGTGCCGCAGCCCTTCTTGTGCAGCGAGCCGTGGGCCGCCTCTTCGAGGGCGCCCAGGACGGCGCGGATGTCGCGCGGGGCGAGTTCGGTACGCTCGGAGATGAAGTTGACCAGACCGCTCTTGCCCAGCGGCTCGGTCACCGGCTTGATCTTGGAGGCACCGCTCGCTTTCTTCGTCGCCATGGTTTGCAGGTTCCGGGTGGAAGGAATGCGCGTTATCGCGCGACCGCGGCCCGCTTGCAAGAGCTTTTCGTCGATTCGCCCCTTTTTCAGGGGTTTCGGGCCGTTTCGGGCGGCCCGGAGGCGGATCCGGCACCCGGTGCGGCCTCGATCGGCAATTGCGGGACGCCGTACTCGGCCAGGATCCGGGCGATCGCCTCGCGGTTGCGGGCGAGCGCGGCGTCCAGCTCGCGGCGCAGTGCGCGGTCCTCGCGGCGCACGCCCATCGAGATGTCGAAGACCATCGGCACGCCCGCGTCCAGCCACGGGCTGACCGGGGTCAGCGTGAGCGGCGGCACCGAGCCACGCGCGAAGTAGCCGGCGGTGGGCCCCCAGGCGACGGCCAGGTCGACGTCGCCGCGGGCGACCGCGTCGAGGATGGGCCGTTGCGGCGTCGAATCGGCGTAATCCCCGTACACGGTGTAGCCGCGCACGTTCGCGACGAGGCCGCGACGTGCGAGTGCCTGCGCGGGCGGCGGGTTCGCGCCGTCGTCGCCGATGAGCTGCACGCCCACGGTCGCCTCGCGCAGTGCCGCGTCGTCGAGCGACGCCACCTTCGCCCAGCGCGTGCCGGCGCGGGCGACGAACACGTACGTGGAGCGGTAATACGGGCTCGTGGTCGACAACGTGTCCACGCCGCTCGCCACGCCCGGCACCACGTCGCAATCGCCCTCGCCCAGCGTGTTGCGCACGTTGCCGCGCCGCTGCGCCCACCACGTGTAGCGCACCTGCGCGCCGAGGTCGCGGGCGACCAGCTCGACGATGCGGTTCTCGAACCCGGAACGGTCCTCGCGCGAGAACGGCAGGTTGTTCGGGTCGGCGCACACGCGCAATTCCCGGGCCTCTGCCCCGCATGCGAACAGCAGCGTTGCGAGGATCAGGGTCCCACGACGACGCCCCATGGCTTGCCTCCCGTCCTGATCGTGGTGAGCGCGCGACCGCTGGCCAGGTCGACCACGCTGACGTCGCCCGAGAGCCCGTTCGCGGCGTACAGGCGCTTGCCATCCCGCGATAGCGCGATGCCCCAGACGCGATGCCCCGCAGGCAGGTAGCGCAGGATCCGGCCGTCGCGCGTGTCGACTTCGCCCACCGCGTCGCCGCGGCCGAGCGCGACGTACAGCCGCGACGCGTCGGACGACAGCACCATGCCCACCGCCTGCACCGTGGCCGGTGCGTTGGCGTCGCGGTCGAAGTCGACGACTCGGACGGGCTTGCGATCGCGCATGTCGAACAGCGTGGCCGTGGCACGCACCTCGGAGCTCACCCAGAGCCAACGCCCATCGGGCGTGAACAGCGCATCGCGGGGACGCGTGCCGACCATCAGGCTGTCGACGAGCGTCATGCGCTTTGCGTCGATGAAATGCGCGAGGCTCGCCGTTTCCGATGTCGCCACCACCCACCGACCGTCAGGGCTGACGGCGATGCCCTCGGGCTCCGCGCCCACCTGCGTGCGCTGCGCGATCCGCCGCGCCGCGACGTCGACCGCCGAGACGTGCGCATCGGCTTCGTTCGCCACGTACAGGCGCTTGCCGTCGGGGCTGAGCGCGAACCGCTCGGGGTCGGGCCCCGAGGGAATGCGGTCGACGACCTTGCGTGACGCGGTGTCGACGACGTCGATGCGGTCGTCGTCGCCGACCGCCACCAGAAGGCGGCGCCCGTCCGCGCTGAGCGCCAGTCCGCGCGGCCGGCCGCCCACGGGAATCGCCGAACGGTGCCAGTCGCCCGAGCGGATCACGTGGATCAGGTCGCCCTGCTCGTCCGACACGTAGATCGTTTCGGCCGACGCGCGCGTGCCGACGCCGAGCGCGGCGATCGCGACGGCCAGCGCGGCGGCCCCGCGCGGCGCGTCGACCAGCCCCCGCGCGAGCAAGGCGATGCCGGCCGCCGCGTGCACCAGGCCGCCGGGCACCCACATCAGCAGACCCGCGAGTTGCTGGTCCTCGGCGGGACTGAGACCGAAGGCGTCCAGTCCGAGCGCCGCGTAGCCGGCGTACCAGGGGCTCTCGGAAAACGCCATGAGCGCGCCGAGCGCGCCGCTCGCCGTCGCGGTGAAGAACAGGCAACCGACGACGAGGCCGCGCCGCGCGCGCGGCGACTGGAGCATCGCCCACCAGAACAGCAGCGCGGTCACGAGGAAGGACACGTGCTGCGCCACATGCCAGCCCGGATTCGCAAGCGCGCGGTCGAAGGCCGCGGGCGCGTGCCAGCCCCAGAGCGCGGCCATCTGCAGCAGGCTCGCGGCGACCGGGGCGGTCAGGGCATGCCACGGGAGGGCGACCGTGCGTCGCTTCCCCAACGTCGCCAGCGCGATGCGCGCACGCACCGGAAACGCCCAGAGATAGACGCCGAGTGGGCGGGACAGCACCAGCAGCGGTGCGGCGACGAGCATCAGCAGCTCGTGCTCCAGCATGTGCGCGGCGAAGGAGCGCTCGCCCGCGGCGTGCAGTGGCGACACCAGCGCGCCGGCGAGGACCGACCACCCGGCGAAAAAGGCCACCGCCCCGCCCCGCCACGCGGCGGGCGCCGCGCTGCGCCTTGCAAGGCGGATCAATCCCGTCGAGTAGGCGGCCAGCGCGAGCGCGAGCGGCACCGTGACCCAGGCATCGAACGTCCAGTCCGGGGCGGCGGCTGCGCGGTCGCCGTGCGCGAATGCAGCCATGGGCACGAGCAGCGCGGCGAACGCCGCGAGGCGGCTCAGGGCGCGCATGCCGGCACGATCATGGTGGCCATCGTCTGCCAGACGATCGCAACGGCCAGCAACCCGCCCATCATCGTCGAGACCTGCGCGATGAAGCGCCGCGTCTGGGCATGCGCGCCCTGCGGGTCGCTGCCGCGCACGGAAGCCCACGAAACGCCGACCCCCGCCGCGATCAGCAGCAACGCGGGAATACCGACCGCGAGACCCGCCGTGGCGCCGCCGAGGCGGCAGTCGTAGCGCAGCATGTCGCTCAGCAGCTGGTGGTGCACGATCTCGGCGGCCATGCCCGCGAGCAGCCCCGCCCATGGCGCCAGCCTCGAGGCGTGCAGGCGATTCACAGCCATCGCGGCGTCCAGTACACGACGAGGTAGAGCACGACCCAGCTCCACACGATGAAGTGCCAGTACATGGCGTTGTCGGAGGTGTCGCCGAACTTGCGGCCATCGAACTTCTCGAAGAAGGCGATGGCGAGCAGGACGATGCTGTCGTAGACGTCGGTGAGCATGTGCACCGTGTGCAGCGCCAGCAGCGCCCAGACGATCGAGCCATAGGCGCTGCGCTGCCACAGCACGTTCAGCGCGTCGAACTCGAACCAGCGCACCACGAGCATCGCCAGGCCGAACAGGATGGCGAGCGACAGCGCGATTCGGACGCCGCGGAGGTCGAGGCGCTTGGCGGCCCGCTTCGCCCAGACGTTCGGGATCTCGCTGGCGATCCCGAGCACCGTGAACACCGTCGACCAGAACAGCGGCGGCACGGGCGCCGTGGGCGGCCAGACGTTCTCGTTGGGCAGCAGGAAGTAGTACGCGCCGATCGCGAGCACGAACCCCATGCCCTCGATGAGCATGAAGCCGACCACCGCCCACCAGGTGAGCGTGCGCGGCCCGAAGCCAAAGTCCTCCAGGTCGGCGACGTCCGCGACCGTTTGCAGCGTGCGCGTCATGCGGCCTCCTTCGGCTCGCCCTGGTCGCCGCGCTTGGGCCAGAACCAGGCCGTGAGCGTGATCGCGACCGGGATCGCGCCCCAGACCGCGCCCCATTCCTCGAATACGGTCCAGACGAAGAGCACCGTGAGTGCGAGCGCGCCCCATAGCGGCCAGATCGTCGGCTGCGGCATCGCCCAGCGGTGCGTGGGAACGGCGTCGACCGGCGACGTCAGCAGCAGCTCGCGGCGATCGCTGCGTACCCCGTCGACGACCGCGAGCTCGGTCGCAGGCGTGCCCGTCTCGTCCGCCCACAGCGGATGCCGGTTCGCGACGACCGGGATCCGCGCGAAGTTGTACGGCGGCGGCGGCGACGACGTCGCCCACAGCAGGTCCGAGGCCTGCCACGGATCGTCGCCGGCCACCTGGCCGCGTCGCAGCGACTTCAATGCATTGACGACGAACAGGAGCACGGCGACCGCGATGAGGTACGCCCCCAGCGTCGACACGAAGTTCGGCACGTCCCAGCCGAGGCCCGGCAGGTAGGTGTAAACGCGACGCGGCATGCCGGCGAGCCCGAGGTAGTGCATCGGGAAGAACGTCACGTTGAAGCCGACGAACAGCAGCCAGAACTCGAGCTTGCCGAGGCGCTCGCTCATCATCCGGCCGGTGATCTTCGGATACCAGTAATGCACGGCGCCAAGCAGCGGGAACACCGCGCCGCCGATCAGCACGTAATGCAGGTGCGCGACGACGAAGTACGTGTCGTGCACCTGCAGGTCGAGCGGTACCGAGGCCACCATCACGCCCGTCATGCCGCCGAGCACGAACAGTGCGAAGAAGCCCATGACGTACAGCATCGGCACGCGCAGCACGGGCCGGCCCGTCGCGATCGTGGCGATCCAGCAGAAGATCTGGATGCCGCTCGGCACCGCGATGAGCATGCTCGCGGCGGTGTAGAAGCTGTTGCCCATCGGCGGCAGCCCCGTGGCGAACATGTGGTGCACCCACAGGCCGAACGCGAGGAAGCCCGTCGCCACGAGCGAAAGCACCATGGCCGGGTACGCGACGATCGTGCGGCGGCTGAAGGGTTCGACGATCGACGAGATCATCCCCAACGCGGGCACGAAGATGATGTACACCTCCGGGTGTCCGAAGAACCAGAACAGGTGTTGCCACAGCAGCGGGTCACCGCCCTCGGCCGCGTTGTAGAACTGCGTGCCTACCAGCCGGTCGGTGATGAGGAACGTGCTCGCCAGCATCACCGCCGGCATCGCGAAGATCACCATCAGGCTGGTGACGAACATCGACCAGACGAACAGCGGGATGCGCGCGAGCGTCATGCCGGGCGCACGCTGCGTCATGACCGTCGCCACGATCTCGACCGCGATGCTCAGCGCGGCGACCTCCGTGAACGTGATCATCTGCGCCCAGAAATCGGTGCGCTTGCCGGGCGAGAAATCGGAATCGGACAGCGGCGGATAGCCCGTCCAGCCGGCCTCCGGGCCGATGTCCAGCAGGAACGCGGCGAAGATCATGATCCCGCCGATCAGGTACATCCAGTAGCTGAAGGCGTTCAAGCGCGGGAACGAGATGTTGCGCGAGCCCACCATCAGCGGCACGACGTAGATGGCGACGGCCTCCATCACCGGCACCGCGAACAGGAACATCATCGCGCTGCCGTGCAGCGAGAACACCTGGTCGTAGCGGTCCGGGCCGAGCACGCGGTTTTCCGGGAACATCAGCTGCGTACGCATCGCGAGCGCGAGCAGGCCGGCGAAGGCGAAGAACACGAAGGCCGTGACGATGTACCGTTTGGCGACGCGCTTGTGGTCGACCGTCGTGAACCAGCCGACCAGGCCCGGCCGATCGGCCCACACGCGTTCGAGGGTGGCGATGGACGTGTCGCGGCTCGCCATCACTTCAGCTCCGAAAGGTAGGCCACGAGGTCGCTCACGTCCTGCGGGGTGAGCGGCACGGCCGGCATGTTGTTGCCCGGCTTGGCGTGTTGCGGGTCGACGATCCACGCGGCCAGGTTCCCGCGATTCATCGCGAGCGTTCCCGCCGCAAGGCTGCGCCGGGTCGCCAGGTGCGTGAGGTCCGGCCCGACGCGACCGCCGCTCGGCGTTCCGCCGATGCGATGGCAGATCGCGCAGGCCGCGCGCTCGTACACGACCAACCCCCGCTGCGCCGCCGCGTCCGTCGGCGCCACTGCCGGCAGGCGCTGCCGATCGGCCCACGCGCGGTAGGCCGCGTCGTCCTCGACCTGCACGTCCAGCGCCATGTGCGCATGCTGCAGGCCGCAGAACTCGGCGCACTGGCCACGGAAGTAGCCGTTGACGCGGGGCGTCAGCAGGAGCGCGTTCACGCGTCCCGGGATCATGTCGTGCTTTCCGCTCAGCGAGGGCACCCAGAAGCTGTGGATGACGTCGCCGGAGCGCAGTTCGACGTGCGCGGTGCGGTCGCGTGGCAGGTGCAGTTCGTTGGCGGTGCGGAAATTGCGGGCGATGATCGGGTCGAGGTACTCGACGTCCCACCACCATTGCTTGGCGGTGACGCGGATGGATACCTCGCCGCGACCGTCGCGCAGGCGGCGATCGGCGAGGAAGCTGGCCGCGGTCAACCAGCTCAGAAGGCCGAGGGTCAGCACCACCCAGCCGACCAGCGCGGCGACGATGGCGGGATCCCGCGCGGTACCTTCGCGCGCCCGCGAGCGGCGGCGCAGCAGCGCGTAGGCGAGGCCGACGAGTACCAGCACGTACATCGTCCCGCAGATCGCGATCATGAGATCCCAGACGCCGCGGATCGCGGCCGCCTGGTCGCCCGCGGGCACCAGCGCGGACCACCGGCTGTCGCAGCCGGCCAGCGCCGCGGCGATCGCGGACAGCACGGGGCCTCGCGCGAACGCGCGGCGCTTCATGGGCCCGGCACCCCCGCCGCCGGTTCGTTCCCGCCCTTGGGCGGACGGCGCGAGGTCTGCGTGGGCGGCGGCGCGCCGAGGAGGGCGTCCGGCCGGCTCGGCGCGGCGTCCTTGCGGATGTTGCCCGACAGCGAAAGCACGTAGGCCGACAGTTGCCACGCCTGCTGGTCCGTCATCTTCCCGCGCCAGGACGGCATGCCGTTGGGGCGCCCCTCGAGGATCGTCGCGTGGATCTGGTCGATCCGGCCGCCGTAACGCCACTCGTCGTCCATCAACGCCGGACCCATGCCGCCGCCGCCCATCGCATGGCAACCGTTGCAGTTGAACCAGCGGTAGAGCCGCCCGCCCTGCGAGATCGCGTAGGCGTTGTTCGTGTAATGCACCCCGACGGGATCGACGGGATCCGGGCGCGCGTCCGGCTCGCCGGGCTTCAGCGTCGACAGCCGAGGACTCGGCAAGGGCGCGCGCGTGGGCGCGGCCTGGTACTCGCGCCGTTCGCGCTCGCAGCCGACGGCCAGCAGCAGGCCGGCGGCGAGCACCGCGATCAGCAGCGGATCAGTGCGGAAGCGCGAAGACATAGAGCGTCCCTCCCGCCTGCGTGCGCTTCTTGAGGTCGGGCAGCGCCGAGCCCCATCCGCCGGCGGCGGTGGCATCGCGCGTATCGAGGTTGTTGCTGACGATCGCGCCTGGCCAGCCACCGATGCCCGACAGAATCGCGATGTACTGGTGGCCGTCGGGACCTCGATACGCGATGGGCTGGCCGATGATTCCCGAGTCGGTCTTGAACTTCCACAGCAGCGCGCCGCTGCGCGCGTGCACGGCCTTGAACCACCCGTCCATCGTTCCGTAGAACACGACGTCGCCCGCGGTCGACAGCGTGCCGCTCCACACCGGCAGGTCTTCCTTGATCTTCCACATCGCCCGCCGCTGCACCGGGTTCCACGCCGTCACGACGCCGCGGTGGCCGCCGGGACCCGGGTAGTAGCGCTCCTCGGCACCGACGTAGGGCGTGCCCGCGATGTAGTTCACCTCGGACGGCTGCATGTCCATGCAGAGGTTGTTGTGCGGGATGTACACGAAACCCGTGCGCGGCGAGAAGGACGACGGATTCCAGTCCTTCATCCCCGGCGCGGCCGGGCAAATCTGCCGGGTCGTCCGGCCCGTCTTCGGCCATTTCTCGGCGTTGTACTGTGGCCGTCCGGTCTTGAGGTCCACGCGCAGGATCGAATTCACCGGCCCGTACGGATCGGCCGACAGCACCTCCCCGGTCGCGCGGTCGAGGATATAGACGAAACCATTGCGCTCGGGCCGCACGATGACCTTGCGCCGCTGTCCGCGGATCGTCATCTCGAGCAGCAGGTTCTCGTTGACCGCGTCGTAGTCGAACAGGTCGTGCGGACTGAATTGGTAGAACCAGCGCGCCTGGCCGGTGTCGGGGTCGCGCGCGAAGATGCCCGCGGTCCACTTGTTGTCGCCGGGACGCTGGTCGGCGTTCCAGGGCCCGGGATTGCCGGTGCCGTAGAAGATCAGGTCGGTCTGCGGGTCGTAGGAAATCCAGCCCCAGGCCGTGCCGCCGCCGATCTTCCACGCGTCGCCCGGCCACGTGGTCGTGCCGAGATCCTTGCCGCGGTCGCTGGCGTAGTGCGGCTTGAACGACGGACCGATCAGAACGTCCTTGTCGGGGCCCGTGCTGTAGGCCTTCCACACCAGCTTGCCGCTGCCGGCGTCCAGCGCGGCCAGCCAGCCGCGCACGCCCATCTCGCCGCCGGCGTTGCCGACGAGCACTTTCCCCTTGACCACCATCGGGGCCATGGTGATGGTCTCGCCCTTGTTGATGTTGCCGAGCCTGGTGCGCCACAGGGGCGCGCCGGTGTCGGCGTCCAGGGCGATGGTGTTGCCGTCCAGCGTGTTGAAGATGAACTTGCCCTGCCAGTACACGCCGCCGCGGTTGACCACGTCGCAGCACGCGACGCCCTGCGACGCCGGCTCGGGCTTGGGCTTGTACGTCCACTTCGTCGGGGCGCCAGGCTGGGTGAGGTCCAACGCGTACACGTAGTTGGGGAACGGCGCGACGATGTACATCGTGTTGCCGACCACGATGGGCGCCGCTTCCTGCCCGCGATTGACGCCGGTCGAGAACGTGAAGTCGACCTTCAGTTGGCCCACGTTGGCGGCGGTGATCTCGGCGAGCGGGCTGTAGCGCGTGCTCTCGTAATCGTGGGCCGGCATCGTCCAGTCGCCGTTGGGCGCGGCGCCCAAGGCCGTGCCGGCGGCCAGCGTCAGGAGCGCGGCAACGCCGCCCCGCCGCCATGCGCTTCGCACCTGTGCGGATCGCTGCACGATTCGTCGCCTCCCTGGCCCGCGACACGCTGCGCGGGCAATGGCGGCGACGCTAAGCGGCGGTAGGTGAAAATTCAGTCATGTGCAGAAGACGCGAATGAACCGTTCGACCTGGCGACGGGCGGGCGTCTCATCCGTCAGCGACAGGCCTCGAACACCCGGCGCTGCAGCGCCGACAGCAACTCGTAGTTGCGGGACAGCCCCGCCCTGCGCTCGCCCTCGTCGCGGTAGGCCCGCGCTTCGGCACATGCGTCCCGAGTGTCGGTCCTCGCCGCGGCGTACGAACGACGCGGGCGCACCCGGCGCGTGCCGCGGGGCCTGGACTCCGCTACGGCCGCAGGGCGGCTCGGCGGCTCCGCCTCGGGCACCGCGGCCCACACCTCCGCGGTGCGCAGGCCGCGCCCGCACGGCTCGCTCTGGTAACGCGCCCCGCCATCCCGGGCGACGCACTTCTGCACGGTCTGCGAGTGGGCGACCGGGAAACCGGCAAGGAGCAGCAGGAACAGGCAGGCGGATCGCATGACGGCGCGCTCGATCGGGGTAGCCGCCATGCTCGCGACGTGGGCGCATGCGCACCATCGGACCGCATCGGCACGCGTCGTCGGAAATCTCCGAGACACCGCTTGCGCGCGGGCGGCATCATAGGCGGCGCGGCTGGACGTACCTGCCGCACTTCGACCTGCAAGGAACCGCGATGCGAATCCTCGTGACCGGCGCGGCCGGCTTCATCGGCGCCCACCTCGCCCGCCGCCTCATCGGACGCGGCGACGAAGTGTTGGGCTACGACGACCTCAACGACTACTACGACCCGCAACTCAAGCGCGATCGCCTCGACCGGCTCGTGCCGCGCGAGGGGTTCCGCTTCGTCGAAGCCCGGCTGGAGGATCGCGACGCGATGGATCGCGCCTTCGCCGACTTCCGCCCGCAGCGGGTCGTCAACCTCGCCGCGCAGGCCGGTGTCCGCTATTCGCTCGAGAATCCGCGCGCCTACGTCGACAGCAATCTCGTCGGCTTCATCAACGTGCTCGAGGGCTGCCGCGGTGGTGACGTGGAACACCTCGTGTACGCCTCGTCCAGCTCGGTCTACGGGGCCAACCGCCAGCTGCCGTTCGCGGTCGAGCACAACGTCGACCATCCGGTCAGCCTGTACGCCGCGACCAAGAAAGCGAACGAACTGATGGCGCACACGTACAGCCATCTGTACGCCCTGCCGACCACCGGGCTTCGCTTCTTCACCGTCTACGGGCCTTGGGGCCGGCCGGACATGAGCCCGTTCCTGTTCGCCAAACGCATCATCGCGGGCGAGCCGATCGACGTCTTCAACCATGGCCGCCACAGCCGCGACTTCACCTACATCGACGACATCGTCGAAGGCGTCGTGCGGGCGCTCGACACCGTACCGAAGCCGTCCGACGACGCGGCGCTGCTCGATTCGCCCGCGACGTCGACCGCGCCGTACCGCGTCTACAACATCGGCAGCCATCGGCCGGTCGAGCTGCTGCGCTACATCCAGGTGCTGGAAGAACGCATCGGACGCAAGGCGGAGCTGCGCCTGCTGCCGCTGCAGCCGGGCGACGTGCCCGACACCTACGCGGACGTCGAAGCGCTGCGACGCGATACCGGCTATACGCCGTCGACAACGCTCGAGGAAGGCGCCGCGCGTTTCATCGACTGGTACCGCGACTACTACCGCGTGTGAGCCGCGGTATCGGCGATCGCGCGCATCGGATGTCGCATTGTGGGACGGCACTGCACACGCCGCGGCAGGCGCGCCGTCCTCCCGCGACTACGGGCCGCCCTCGCCGTCGCGCGCCGCCGCCCTCGCCTGCCGCAGCCGTGCCAGCTTCTCGCCGAGCTTGATCTCGAGCCCGCGCTCGACCGGCCGGTAGTAGACCTGCTCGCCCATCGTATCCGGGAACGCGGTCTGGTCCAGCGCGACACCGCCGTCGACGTCGTGGTCGTAGCGATACCCCTTCGAGTAACCCAGCGACTTCATCAACCTGGTGGGGGCGTTGCGCAGGTGCATCGGCACGGGCTGCGTGCCGTGGCGGCGCACGTCCGCCCGCGCTTCGCCCCAGGCCACGTAGCCCGCATTCGATTTCGCGGTCGTCGCGAGGTAGATCACGACCTGCGCCAGCGCCAGTTCGCCCTCGGGGCTGCCGAGACGGTCGAACGTCTCCCACGCCTCGATCGCCATGGTGAGCGCGCGCGGGTCGGCCAGCCCCACGTCCTCGACCGCCATGCGCGTGATGCGCCGCGCGAGGTAGTTCGGGTCGGCGCCGCCGTCGAGCATGCGGGCAAGCCAGTAGAGCGCGCCGTCCGGGTTGGAACTCCGCACGGATTTGTGCAGCGCCGATATCTGGTCGTAGAACTGCTCGCCGCCCTTGTCGAAGCGTCGCGTGCGGTCGGCGAGCACCTGTTCGAGCGTCGACGCGGTGATGTGCCCGCCCTCGTCGCCGGCCAGTTCGGCCGCGATTTCCAGCAACGTGAGCGCGCGTCGCACGTCGCCGTCGGCCGCGGTCGCGATCTGCCGGAGCAGCTCGTCGTCGACCACCAGCCCCATGCGGGCAAGGCCGCGGTCGGCGTCGTTCAAGGCGCTATGCAGCGCTTCGACGAGGTCGTCGACGTCGACGGGCTCCATCACGTGCACGCGGCAGCGCGACAGCAGTGCGGAGTTCAGTTCGAACGACGGGTTCTCGGTCGTCGCGCCGACGAAGACGATCGTTCCGCGTTCGATCGCAGGCAGGAAGGCGTCCTGCTGCGCCTTGTTGAAGCGGTGCACCTCGTCGACGAACAGGACCGTGCGGCGACCGTCCGCGAAGCGCTGGGCGGCTTCGGCGAGTACCTGGCGCACCTCCGGCAGACCCGAGAGCACGGCGGAAATCGCACGGAAATCCGCGTCGGCGTAATGCGCCAGCAGCAATGCGAGGGTGGTCTTGCCGCAACCGGGCGGGCCCCAGAGCACCATCGAGTGCACGCGGCCGGCCTCGACGGCCCGCCGTAGCGCGGATCCGGGCGCGAGCAACCGCTTCTGCCCCACCATTTCGTCGAGCGTGCGCGGGCGCATGCGCTCGGCGAGCGGACGGAGCGCGTCGAGTTCGGGGTCGTCCTGGGGCGTGGGGGATGCGGTGCGGCGGGTCACGGCGGTCGAGTCGGAGAACCGCCGCGAACCTTATCAGCCGCGCGTCACAGGCTTGCGACCGCCTCGCCTGCGGCCGGGCCCAGCTCGTAGTGGACGCGCACCCAGCGCTTGGCCGCGGTGTCGTACAGGCCCTCGACCTGTGCCGGCGTGCTGCCGTCCGCGCCGAAGTCCGCCACGCCGCTGCCCTGCACCCGGGTGAAGCGACCGAGCTGCACGGTGCGGGCGTTCTCAAGCGACCAGCTCACCGGCTGGCTCTGGAACTCGTTCTCCAGCGCACGCGCGACCTGGCCGTCGAGCGACGCGGCGATGGCCGACGTCGGCGAAACGGCCGCGGCGGCGCCGCCACGCAGCTCGAGCTGCGGATAGGTCACTTCCGCGCTGGCGGTGTCGTAGAGCGCGTCGAAGTGGAACGGGATCCACTCCCCCGTGCCGTCGATCCGCAGGCGGCCGCCGCCGGTGACACGGCGGTCCTGGATGCTCGCCGGGCGCACGTCGACCTGGCCGAGCTGCACCAGCACGTCGGCGGTGTCGAACTGGCGCGAGATGCTTTCGATGACCGCGGCGGCAATGGCATCGTCAACGCGTTCGCTCCCGATCGCAGCCGTCGGTTCGGCGGACGGAGCCGGGATCGCGGACCGCGCGCCGGCGGCCGTGGCCTGTTGACCGCCGATGACCGACATCGCCGCGAGGGCGGAAAACGTGCCGATCGAGAGGAGTGTGGTGCGGAGGGCCATCGCCGGAAGCCTTGCTGGACGCGGACGCGTCGTGTGAAGGCCACTCTGCGGCAGTGCAGCGTGCACGACCCGTGATATCGCCGGCGGCAAATTCCCTGTCTTTCCAACCGGTTAAGCCCGGCGACAGGTCGCCCAAACGGAAAAGGGGCGGTTGCCCGCCCCGTCTGGTCCAGCGCGTCGGGCCTCAGCCGCCGATGACGTCGACGCCCTTGGGCACCGTGAACCGGAACGTCTGCGGCGGCAGGCTCGCATTGCGCTTCCAGTCGCTGAAGCTGATGTCCGTCCGCTGGCCCAGCTGGTCGACCACCTGCATCTTCGACAGGCCGGCGGGACCGAAGCCCAGCTTGGCAGTGCGGAAGCCGGAAGCCTCGCCCTTCGGCGTCAGCAGCAGCCACTGCAGGCCGTTCTGCGCGCCCGCATCCTTGACCGAGAACTGCGCGTCCAGCTTGGCCGGATCGGTGAGCGCGGCAAGCGGGCTCGACCGCTCCTCGGCGCCCTGCGGGCGCTTGGTCACCTGCTGCAGGTCGGGCTCGTAGATCCAGACGGTCTTGCCGTCCGCCACGATCTGCTGCGGATAGGGCTTCGCGTATTCCCAGCGGAACAGCTTCGGCGCGGACAGCGACACACGCCCGCTGCTGCTCTCCTTCAGCTTGCCCTTGGCGTCGAAGACCTGCTGGCTGAAGCGGCCGTCGAGCGTCTTCAGGCCCTTGGTGAAGCTGTTGAGCTGGTCGCGCGCGCCGGCGGAGGCGGCGCCCGCGAAGAGCATCAGGCCGGTGGCGACGGCGGTCGTGATCGGACGCATGGCGTTCTCCCGATAAGGTCTGCCGCGAGTGTGTGCGGCGCAACATGAACAGGGTGCGAGCCCGCGGCCATGGCGGTTTCGCGCTTTAGGCCGACGCAAGCTTCAGCCCTTCGGCGGCGGCGGTGCCAGGACGGAACGGTCGCCGTTGTGCTCAGGCGGGCTGACCACGCCGGCCGCCTCCATCGCCTCGATCAGGCGCGCGGCGCGGTTGTAGCCGATCTTCAGGCGACGCTGGACGCCCGAGATCGATGCGCGCCGACTCTCGGTGACGATCCGCACCGCCTCGTCGTACAGCGGATCGGACTCGTCCCCGCCCCCACCGCTCGATTCCGGCAGGCCGGTCGGGCCGACGACGACGCCGTCGCCCATCGTCTGGATTTCCTCCAGCACGCCTTCGATGTAGTCCGGACCGCCGCCGATCTGCTTGAGGTGTTCGACGACGCGATGCACCTCCTCGTCGCTCACGAACGCCCCGTGCACACGCTCGGGCATCGACGTGCCCGGCGGCATGTACAGCATGTCGCCGTGGCCGAGCAGCGTCTCCGCGCCCGACTGGTCGAGGATCGTGCGCGAATCGATCTTCGAAGACACCTGGAAGCCGATGCGCGTCGGGATGTTCGCCTTGATCAGGCCGGTGATGACGTCCACCGACGGTCGCTGCGTGGCCAGGATGAGGTGCATGCCGGCGGCGCGCGACTTCTGCGCCAGGCGCGCGATGAGTTCTTCGACCTTCTTGCCGACGATCATAATCATGTCGGCGAATTCGTCGATGAAGATGACGATGAAGGGCAGCGGCTCCAGCTGGCGCGGGGTTTCGCCGGCCTCCGCATTGGGGCGGAACAGCGGGTCCATCATCGGCTGGCCGGCGTTGATGGCGTCGGTCACCTTCTTGTTGAAGCCCGACAGGTTGCGCACGCCGACGGCACTCATCAGCTTGTAGCGCCGCTCCATCTCCGCGACGCACCAGCGCAGGCCGTTGGCGGCCTCCTTCATGTCGGTGACGACCGGCGCGAGCAGGTGCGGAATGCCCTGGTAGACGCTGAGCTCCAGCATCTTCGGGTCGATCATCAGGATGCGGACGTCCTTCGCGGACGCCTTGTAGAGCAGCGACAGCACCATCGCGTTGACCGCGACCGACTTGCCCGAACCGGTGGTGCCGGCCACCAGCAGGTGCGGCATGCGCGCGAGGTCGGCCACCGTCGGCCGGCCGGCGATGTCCTTTCCGAGCGCGAGCGTGAGGGGGCTGCCGGCCTTGTCGTACTCCTTCGAGCGCAGCAGCTCGGAGAGGTAAATCATCTCCCGATTGACGTTCGGGATCTCCAGGCCGATCACCGACTTGCCCGGGATCACGTCGACCACACGCACAGACTTTACTGAAAGTCCGCGCGCTATGTCCTTGTCCAGGCTGGAAATCTGGCTGACCTTGATGCCCGGCGCGGGCTCGATCTCGAAGCGCGTGATCACCGGGCCCGGGTAGGCGCCGACGACTGCCGCGTCGATGCGGAAGTCCTTGAGCTTGAATTCGATCTGCCGCGACAGCGTTTCCAGCGTGTCCGGGTCGTAGCCCTTCGGCTGCGGCTTGGGATCGTCGAGTAACGCCAGCGGCGGGATGCCGGTCCCGTTGGGCACGTGGAAGAGCGGGATCTGCTGCTCGCGCTTGGCGCGTTCGCTCTTCTCGACCACCGGCGCCGGCGGCGGCTCGATCTTGACCGGCGCGCGCTTCTCGCGCTTCTCGGTCTCGACCTTGCGGACCTGCTCGCGCTCCTCCCGGAGTACGCGGACTTCGTTCCAGGTCTCGGCCTGTTTCGCACTGCGGCGGAACGTGCGCGACACGAACGGCCCGGCGGCCATGACGAGGGCGCCGATGCGGTCCATGACGGCCAGCCACGACAACCCGGTGGCCAGCGTGACCGAGGTGAGCAGCAGGGCGAGCAGGAACAGATTGCCGCCGAGCTGCCCCAGCCCACGGCCCAGCGAGCGGCCCACGAGGCGACCGAGGATGCCGCCCGCGCGCGTCACCTCCACGCCATCGCCGCCCAGCCGCAGGTGCAGCAGGCCGGTCATCGCGATCAGGAACGCGACCAGCCCGACCAGGCGAAGCGCCGGCGTGAGGTCGGTGGTTTCGGTGTCCGGCTCCGTCTGGAACAGCGCGATCCAGGCGATCGAGCCGAGGATCAGCGGCAGCAGGTAGGCGGTGTAGCCGAAGAGGTTGAAGAGAATGTCCGCGATCACCGCACCGACGCTGCCGCCGAGGTTGTGCAGCGGCGCCGTCACGGCCCCCGAACTCGTCCAGCCCGGATCCTGCGGGGAATAGGTGAAGAGCGTCGCGACCAGATACAGCAGCGCCGGCGCGATGAAGATCATCGCGATGTCGCGCGCCATGCGCTGGCGTCGTGGAGACGCCGGCGGGCGCGGTGCTCGGGCGGCCGTCGCGGCCTTCTTTCGGGTAGCGGCTGGCGCCTGCGCCACGTGAGAGTTCGCCTCAGCTGGTGCGTCTTAGTCGTTGAATATACGTGAAAACCGGCGTCGCATACGGCCGACGCCGGTCTCCGGAGGTCGCGAAATCGCGACCGGTACCGCGGATTGTCCCGATCGCCGTCTCAGGCGGTCAGAGCGCCATGCCCTGCAGCGCCGGATGGACGATCCGGCCGCCCTCGACGTTGATGCCGCGGGTGAGCGCGGCGTTGTCGCGCCAGTTGCCCGAGGCCAGCTTGTTCACCCACGGCAGGATGGCCGCGCAGATCGCCTGCGACGAGGTCTGCGGCACGGCGCCCGGCATGTTCGTCACGCAGAAGTGGGTCACACCCTCCTCCACGTAGGTCGGCTCCTTCCAGGTGGTCGGGCGCGACGTCTCGAAGCAGCCGCCCTGGTCGATCGCGATGTCGACGACGACCGAACCGTCCTCCATGCCCTTCAGCATCTCGCGCGTCATCACGTGCGGCGCCTTCGCGCCGGTGACGAGCACGGCGCCGATCACGAGGTCGGCCGACGCGACTTCACGCGCGACGACGTCGTGGTACGGATACAGCGCGGTGACGTTGTTGCCGAGGCGCATCATTTCGTCCATGCGGTCTTCGCGCATTTCGAAGACCGTGACGTTCGCGCCGCCAGCCGCGGCGAGCGCCGCCGACGCGCCACCGGCACGGCCCGCGCCGAACACCACGACCTTGCCGCGCTCCGTCGCCGACAGCCCGCCGAGCAGCTTGCCCTTGCCGCCCATGGGCTGGTGCAGCAGGTGCGTGCCGACCTGCACGCCGATCTTGCCGGCGATGACGGACATCGGCGCCAGCAGCGGGAGGTCGCCGTTCGGCAGTTCCACGGTCTCGAACGCGACGCCGGTCAGGCCGATGTCGAGCAGCTGCTTCGTCAGCGCCGGCTCGGCGGCCAGGTGCAGATAGCAGAACAGCAGGTGGTCCTTGCGCAGGTGTTGCAGGTCGCCGGCGATCGGCTCCTTCACCTTCACGATCAACTCGCCCTTCTCGTACAGGGCGGCCTGGTCCGGCGCGATCCTGACGCCGAGGCGGGTGTATTCGTCGTCCTTGAAGCCGCTCTTCAGGCCCGCGCCCTGCTCGAGCCACACCTCGTGGCCGCGCTTGACGAGGTCGCCGGCGGCGGCCGGCACGAGCGCGACGCGCCCTTCGAGGGTCTTGGTTTCCTTGGGTACACCGATGCGCATTGCTGTCTCCGTGGCGCCTGCGGCCACGGCGGCTGCAAAGGGCGCGGGTCTTCGGGATGAGTCGCGGTGTTTCGTCACCGCGCCTTGTGCTGCCGTCATGCGACCGCCAAGCTATGGCGCTTCCTGTCGTGCACGGCGGCGGAATGATCGGCCTGCGGGCCCATCGATCCGCGTGCCGGAATGCACGCATCACATAACGCGCCATTATATCCATGACCCTTTCGAAGCATTCGCAGCTGATCATCCTCGGCTCCGGCCCGGCCGGCTGGTCCGCCGCCGTCTACGCGGCGCGCGCCAACCTCAAGCCGGTCGTCATCACGGGCCTGCAGATGGGCGGGCAGCTGATGACCACGACCGAGGTCGACAACTGGCCGGGCGATCCCCATGGCCTGATGGGTCCGGACCTGATGGCGCGCATGCAGGCGCATGCCGAGCGCTTCAACACCGAGGTGCTGTTCGACCACATCCACACCGCGGACCTCGCCAGCCGGCCGTTCCGCCTGGTCGGCGACAGCGGCGAATACACCTGCGACGCGCTGATCATCGCGACCGGCGCGACCGCCAAGTACCTCGGGCTGCCGTCGGAAGAGGCCTACAAGGGTCGCGGCGTGTCGGCCTGTGCCACCTGCGACGGGTTCTTCTACAAGGACCAGGACGTCGCGATCGTCGGCGGCGGCAACACCGCGGTCGAGGAAGCGCTCTATCTCGCCAACATCGCCCGCAAGGTCTACCTCGTGCACCGTCGCGACACGCTGCGCGCCGAAAAGATCATGCAGGACAAGCTGTTCGCGAAGATCCAGGCGGGCAAGATCGAGCCGGTCTGGCACCACACGGTCGACGAGGTACTCGGCAACGAAGCGGGCGTCACCGGTCTGCGCGTACGCTCGGTGCTGGATGATTCGACCCGCGACCTGCCGGTGCACGGCTTCTTCGTCGCCATCGGCCACACGCCCAATACCGCGCTGTTCGAAGGCCAGCTGGCCATGCGCAACGGCTACGTCACCGTGCAGTCCGGCATCGAGGGCAATGCGACGGCGACTTCGACCCCCGGCGTGTTCGCCGCCGGCGACGTCGCCGACCAGGTCTACCGCCAGGCGATCACGTCGGCGGGTTCGGGCTGCATGGCGGCGCTGGATGCCGAGCGCTACCTCGACAAGGCCGGCTGACCCCCGCGCCCGAGTGCGCCCATGAGCCTGCGCGCGCGCTGGCTCTCGCGGCTCGACGAGGTCGACGCCGCCGCGTGGGACGCACTGGCCGGGACGGCGAATCCATTCGTCCGGCATGCCTTCCTGTCCGGCCTCGAGGCCACGGGTTGCATCCTGGCGGGGCTGGGCTGGACGCCCCGCCATCTCACGCTGTGGAACGGCGACGTCCTGGTCGCCGCGGCACCCTGCTACGTCAAGTCGAATTCGCATGGCGAGTTCGTGTTCGACCACGCCTGGGCCCATGCCTACGCGCGCTACGGCCTCGACTATTTTCCGAAGCTGCTCTGCGCGGTGCCCTACTCGCCCGTCACCGGCCCGCGCCTGCTCGCGCATGATCGCGAGGGTCGCGAGGCCCTTCTGCTAACGCTGCGCGCGGCCTGCGATGACGGCTACTCGTCCGCGCACGTCAACTTCCACGACGCGGACGAGGAGGCAGCCTTCGACGACGCCTGGCTCGCCCGGGTCGACGTGCAGTACCACTGGCACAACACGGCCGGCTGGCGCGACTTCGACGCGTTCCTGGGCGCCATGGACCACAAGCACCGCAAGAACATCCGGCAGGAGCGCGCGAAGGTGGGTCGCGCCGGGATCGTGTTCCGCGTCGTCCACGGCGACGAGGCGAGCGAGGATGACCTGATCGCGATGTACGGCTTCTACCGGCAGACGTTCGCCGAGTATGGCAACCGGCCGGCTATCACGCTCGCGTTCCTGCGCCATCTCGCGGCCACGATGCCGCGGGCGCTGGTCATCGTCCTTGCCGAGCGCGAAGGCCGTCCGATCGCCGGCGCTCTTTGCCTTCGCGGCGCGGACACGCTGTTCGGCCGCTACTGGGGCGCGATCGAGCACCATCCGGGCCTGCACTTCGAGACCTGCTACTACCAGGGCATCGAGTACTGCCTGCGCGAAGGGCTTGCGCGCTTCGAGCCGGGTGCGCAGGGCGAGCACAAGCTCGCGCGGGGCTTCCTGCCGACCATCGTCCGCAGCCGGCACTGGATCGCCGAGCCCGCCTTCCGCGACGCGCTCTCCCCGTGGTGCGCCGACGAGCATCAGGCGGTGCTGGGCTTTGCCCGCGGGCTGTCGGCCAGCAGCCCGTTCCGGGAAGCGACGGCGTGAGCCCGCTTCCGATCGCGCGGCTGGGCGTCGATCCGGCCGCGCGGTTCCCCGATCCGGCCCGCGCGTTGAGCGAGCCCGACGGTTTGCTCGCCGCCGGCGGCGACCTGCATCCGGTGCGCCTGCTCAATGCCTACCGCGCGGGCATTTTCCCCTGGTTTTCGGAAGGCGAGCCGCCGCTGTGGTGGAGTCCCGATCCACGCACGGTCTTCCGCACCGACCACGTCGCGACGTCGCGGCGTTTCCGCCGCGGCCTCCGACGAAGCGACTGGGTGCTCCGCGCCGACACCGCATTCGACGCGGTGATCGAGGCTTGCGCGGGCATCCCCCGGCCCGGCCAACGGGGGACGTGGATCACGCCCGCGATGCAGGCCGCCTACATCGAGTTGCATCGCCTTGGGCACGCCCACTGCGTCGAGGCGTGGTCCGGCGAGGCGCTGGTCGGCGGCATCTACGGCGTGGCGATCGGCCGGATGTTCTTCGGCGAGAGCATGTTCAGCCGTCGGCCCGACGGCTCGAAGGTGGCGATCGCGGGCCTCGCGCACCGGCTGCACGGTTGGGGCTGGCCGCTGATCGACGCGCAGGTCGAGAACCCGCATCTGCTCGCGCTCGGCGCGGAGCGGTGGGAGCGGCCACGATTCCTGCAGGCGGTCGCCACCCTGACGGCCGACGCCGGCGCAGCCGGGGCGTGGACGGCGCGATTCGGCGAACTGCCCGCGTGCGAGCTCGCCGACCCGGTCGCCTGACGGCCGCTTTTGCGCGTATTCACGCCCGCGTGGCACAATCCACCGCTTAACGAGCCCGCTCCGGACTCCAGAGACCCATCAGGAACCCATGGCAAAAGACGACGTGATCGAATTCGAAGGCACCGTGTCGGAGACTCTTCCGAACACGATGTTCCGCGTTCGCCTCGAAAACGGCCACGAGATCATTGCCCACATCTCCGGTCGCATGCGGAAGAACTACATCCGCATCCTCACCGGCGATCGGGTCAAGGTCGAGATGACTCCGTACGACCTCACCAAGGGCCGCATCACCTACCGCATGAAGTAACCGCGGCGATGCAGGCATGAAATAGGCGGCCCGAAGGCCGCCTTTTTCGTTCCGGGCTCCCGTCAGTTCTCCACGGTTGCCGGCAGCAGGCGCTCCGGCTCGGCCTGCGCGTCGACCACCAGCTTGTCGTCGCGCACGTCGACCGTCACCCGGCCGCCGCTCACCAGCTTTCCGAACAGCAGCTCGTCCGCCAGCGGACGCTTGATGTTCTCCTGGATGATGCGGGCCATCGGGCGCGCACCCATCTGCGGATCGAAGCCGTGCTTCGCGAGCCAGTCGCGCGCTTCCGGCGTGGCCGAGAGCGTGACGTTCTTCTCGTGCAACTGGGCCTCCAGCTCGATGATGAACTTGTCCACCACGCGCAGGATGTGGTCCATCCCCAGCGGCTGGAACTGCACCACCGCGTCGAGCCGATTGCGGAACTCCGGGGAGAAGCTGCGGCGGATCACCTCCATCGCGTCCGAGGCGTGGTCCTGCTTGGTGAAGCCGATCGAACGGCGCGAAGCCTGGGACGCACCCGCGTTGGTCGTCATCACCAGGATCACGTTGCGGAAATTCGCCTCGCGACCGTTGGTGTCGGTCAGCATGCCGCGGTCCATGACCTGCAACAGGATGTTGAAGATGTCCGGATGCGCCTTCTCGATCTCGTCGAGCAGCAGCACGCAGTGCGGCGTCTTGACGATCTTCTCGGTCAGCAGGCCGCCCTGGTCGAAGCCGACGTAACCCGGGGGCGCGCCGATCAGGCGGCTCACCGAATGCGCTTCCATGTATTCCGACATGTCGAAGCGCACCAGCTCGATGCCGAGCTGCATGGCGAGCTGCTTGGTGACTTCGGTCTTGCCGACGCCGGTCGGGCCGGCGAACAGGAAGTTGCCGATCGGCTTGTCGGGGCTGCCGAGACCGGAACGGGCGAGCTTGATCGCGGACGTCAGCGAGTCGATCGCCGGGTCCTGGCCGAAGATCACCATCTTCAGGTTGCGCTCGAGATTGCGCAGCACGTCCTTGTCGGTGGCCGTGACCTGCTTGGCCGGGATCCGGGCCATCTTGGCGACGATGCGCTCGACCTCTTCCACGTCGATGATCGCCTTGCGTTCGCCCTCGGGCAGCAGGCGCTGGCGGGCGCCCGCCTCGTCGATGACGTCGATGGCCTTGTCCGGCAGCAGGCGATCGCCGATGTGCTTCACCGACAGGTCGACCGCGGCCTGGATGGCGTCGTCGTCGTAGCTGACGCCATGGTGGGCCTCGTACTTGGGCTTCAGGCCCTTGAGGATCTCGACCGCCTCGCTCACCGTCGGCTCGACGATGTCGATCTTCTGGAAGCGACGCGCCAGCGCGCGGTCCTTCTCGAAGATGCCGCGGTATTCCTGGAACGTGGTCGAGCCGATGCAGCGCAGCTCGCCCGACGACAGCGCCGGCTTGATGAGGTTGGACGCATCCATCGTGCCGCCCGACGCCGAACCGGCGCCGATGATCGTGTGGATCTCGTCGATGAAGAGCACCGCGCCCGGAATCTTGCGCAGCTGCTGCAGGACGGACTTCAGGCGCTTTTCGAAATCGCCGCGGTACTTCGTGCCCGCGACGAGTGCGCCCAGGTCGAGCGAGTAGATCGTCGCGTCCTGGAGCACCTCGGGGACATCGCCGTCAACGATGCGCTTGGCCAGGCCTTCGGCGATCGCCGTCTTGCCCACGCCGGCCTCGCCCACGTACAGCGGATTGTTCTTGCGGCGACGGCAGAGCACCTGGATGGTGCGCTCGACTTCGTCGGCACGGCCGACGAGCGGATCGATCTTGCCCTCGCGCGCCTGCTGGTTGAGGTTGGTCGCGAACTCGGTGAGCGCGTCCGACTTGCCCTCGCCGTCGGCGCCTTCCGCGCTGCTGCCCTGCCCGTCCTCGCGGCCGGACTCTTCGCCGCCCTGCTTGCTGATGCCGTGCGACAGGTAATTGACGACATCCAGGCGGGCGATGTCCTGCTGGTTCAGGAAATAGACGGCGTGCGAGTCCTTTTCGCCGAAGATCGCGACGAGCACGTTCGCGCCGGTCACTTCCTTCTTGCCGGACGACTGCACGTGGTACACCGCGCGCTGCAGGACGCGCTGGAACCCCAGCGTCGGCTGCGTATCGCGGTCGCTGTCGTCGGAGAGCACCGCCACCGACGTGGCGATCGCCTCGTCGAGCTCGCGGCGCAGTCGCGGGACGTCGGCGTCGCAGGCGCGCAGAACGCCCTCCGCCGACGGGTTGTCGAGCAGTGCCAGAAGCAGGTGCTCGACGGTCATGAATTCGTGGCGAGCCTCGCGGGCGCGCTTGTAGCACTGCCCGATGCTGTACTCGAGATCCTTGCTGAACATGGTGGAGGCCTCCGAAGCGTCTGCGATGCTAGATGGGGTCCGGCACCGCGGTTTAAACCGCTTTTAGGCCTGTTCCATCGTGCACAGCAAGGGATGCTGGTTCAGTCTTGCGTATTCGTTCACCTGCGACACTTTCGATTCGGCAATCTCGCGCGTGAAAACCCCGCAAACGCCGCGCCCGCGGGTGTGCACGTGGAGCATGACCTGGGTCGCTTTTTCGATATTCAGCGCGAAAAAACGCATCAGGACGTCGACGACGAAATCCATCGGCGTGTAGTCGTCGTTCAGCAACAGGACGGAGTACATCGGCGGCGGCGCGACTTCGGGCCGGCCGGTCTCGACGGCGAGGCCGTGCTGACCGTGATGATCGTGTTCGTGCGGGATGTGCTTCGGCATCGAGGCAGTATAAATCCCGGCTCGTGGACGACCGCCGCGAACGGCCGGCAGAATGCCGCTTCGCATCATTGGACCCGATCATGCCGGCGACCTTCCGCCCGACCGTTCCCGAGCTGGCACTGTGCATTCCGCCGATCGCGCAGCCTGCGACCGCCGTCGTGGGGCGCGACGCCCGATGACCGCCGACCCCCGCTTCTGGCAGCCGGACGTCACCGTCGCCACGGTCGTCGTCGACGGCGGCCGCGTGCTGGTGGTCGAGGAGCGCGTGGAGGGTCGGCTGGTGCTGAACCAGCCCGCCGGCCATCTCGAGCCCGATGAGCCGATCGTCGACGCCGCCATCCGTGAAACGCGCGAGGAAACCGGCTGGGACGTGCGGCCCACCGCGTTCGTCGGCGCGTACCAGTGGAAGGCGCCGTCCGTCAGCCTCGGCGGCGCGGAGCGCACCTACGTCCGCTTCGCCTTCGTCGCCGAGCCGTTGCACTTCGATCCGGCGCGCGAGCTCGACGAGGGCATCGTGCGCGCCGTCTGGATGACGCCCGCCGAGCTGCGGGCGGCGTCGTCCCGCCATCGCAGCCCGCTGGTATGGCGGGTGGTCGAGGACGCACTGGCCGGGCGGCGCTATCCCCTCGAGCTGGTGCGGGCGCTGGGCTGATGGCGGTGGCCCGCACCATCGTGGGCATGTCGGGCGGCGTCGATTCGTCGGTCGCGGCGCTGCGCCTGCGCGACGCCGGCGAGCCGATCGCGGGCCTCTTCATGTCGAACTGGGCGGACGACGGCAGCGGCGAGTGCCGCGCGGAGGACGACCGCCGTGATGCGGTCGCGGTGTGCGGCCGACTGGGCATTCCGATCCATTTCCGCGATTTCTCGGGCGAATACTGGGCCGGCGTCTTCGAGCACTTCGTCGCCGAGTACGCCGTGGGCCGCACGCCCAACCCCGACGTGCTCTGCAACCGCGAGATCAAGTTCAAGCATTTCCTCGACGCCGCGCGCGAGCTCGGCGCCGAGCGCATCGCGACGGGACACTACGCGCGCGTGGCGCACGCGCACGACCGCTGGCGCCTGCTGCGCGCCGTCGACCGCAGCAAGGACCAGACCTACTTCCTGCACCAGCTCGGCCAGCCGCAACTGGCGTCCACCCTGGTCCCGCTGGGCGAGCTGCCGAAGGCGGACGTGCGACAAATCGCCGCCGCGGCCGGTCTGCCGACGGCCGCCAAGAAGGATTCCACCGGGATCTGCTTCATCGGCGAGCGCGACTTCCGCGACTTCCTCGGCCGCTACCTGCCCGCGCGCGAGGGCGAGATCCTGACCCCGGCCGGCGAACGCGTGGGACGCCACCCCGGCGTCTTCTTCTACACGCTGGGCCAGCGCGAAGGCCTGCAGATCGGTGGCGTGCGCGGCCGGCCCGCGGCGCCGTGGTACGTGGTGGGCAAGGACGTTGCCTCGAACGTGCTCTACGTCGAACAGGGCACCGACAACCCGTGGCTGATGTCCACCCGGCTGTTGACCGGTGCCGCGCACTGGATCGCGGGTGCGCCGCCGGCGGCCGTGTTCGAATGCACCGCGCAGACGCGCTACCGCCAGAATGACGAGCCGTGCCGCGTGCAGGTGCGCGAAGATGGCCGCCTGGCGGTCGCGTTCGCGCGGCCACAGCGCGCGGTGACGCCCGGGCAGTCGCTCGTGCTCTATGCCGGCGACGAATGCCTCGGCGGCGCCGTGATCGATGCCACCGACGCGCCCCTCGACTCCCTTCCGGACGCCGCATGACCCGTACCACGTCGGAAATCGCCGCCTCGATGGCCACGGTCGAACCGATCTACGACCGCGTCGTGGCGCTCGCCGGGCTCCTGCAGGCGCTGGCGCAGGTGCGCCGCGTCGCCGACACCGGCGAGGCGAACGAGGACATCCTCGCCACGTGCATCGACTCGCTGTTCCGCTTCGACGCCCGCACCACCGCCGACGTCTACGGCGGCCTGGAGAACGTGCGGCCCGGCCTGCTGCTGCTGCGCGACTACCTGTCCGGCGCCAATCGGGACGAGCAACTCGCTCGCCTGTCGCTGGCGGTGATGCAGCTGGAGCGACGCTTCGTCCGCGATACATCGATGACGGATCGGGTGCGTCGCGGGCTGCAGGAGATCCAGTTCCAGGCCGAGCGCGAAGGCCCCACGCACCCCGAGGTGCTCGCCCCGATCGGCCAGCTTTACGCGAAGACGCTGAGCACGCTCCGCCCGCGCGTGCTCGTGCAGGGCAACCCGCACTATCTCGGGCAGCCGGCGGTGGTCGCGGAAGTACGTGCCGCCCTGCTGGCGGCGGTCCGTTCGGCGGTGCTGTGGCGCCAGCGCGGCGGCAGCCTCTGGGATCTGGCGCTCCAGCGCCGCCGGATGCTGGCGGCCGTGGACGCGCACCTCGGCTGAGGCTGCCGGAAGGCGGGCGGATACGGCATAATTAGCCGGTTTTCCGCGGTGATTCGTTCCGGACGGCCCCGGGCCTCCGATGCAGACCGCCGTGCCCCTGCCGCCTCCCTGGAGCCCCCATGGCCGACTCCTTCGCCACACGCGCGCAGCTTGCCGTCAACGGCAAGTCGTATACCTACTTCAGCCTCCCGACGCTGGGCCAGCGCTTCAACCTCGCGCACCTGCCCTACTCGATGAAGATCCTGCTGGAGAACCTGCTCCGGCACGAGGACGGCGTCACCGTGCTGCCCGAGCATATCGAGGCGGTCGCCACGTGGGACCCGAAGGGCGAGTCGGACACCGAGATCGCCTTCATGCCCGCGCGCGTCGTGCTGCAGGACTTCACCGGCGTGCCGTGCGTGGTTGACCTCGCCGCGATGCGCGATGCCGTCACCAAGCTCGGCGGCTCGCCGTCGCAGATCAATCCGCTGATCCCGTCCGAGCTGGTCATCGACCACTCGGTGCAGGTCGACGTCTACGGCCGCCCGGACGCGGCCGACATCAACGGCCAGATCGAATTCCAGCGCAACATGGAGCGCTACAGCTTCCTGCGCTGGGGCCAGAAGGCGTTCGACAACTTCAAGGTCGTGCCGCCGAACACTGGCATCGTGCACCAGGTGAATCTCGAGAACCTCGCGCGCGTGGTCGTCGAGCGTGACGTCAACGGCGAGCTGCAGGCGTTCCCGGACACCGTGTTCGGCACCGACTCGCACACCACCATGATCAACGGCATCGGCGTGCTCGGTTGGGGCGTCGGCGGCATCGAGGCCGAGGCCGCGATGCTCGGCCAGCCGTCGTCGATGCTGATTCCGCAGGTCGTGGGCTTCAAGCTCAAGGGCGCGCTGCCGGAAGGCACGACCGCGACCGACCTCGTTCTCACCGTCACGCAGATGCTTCGCGCCCTGGGCGTCGTCGGCAAGTTCGTCGAGTTCTTCGGCGAGGGCCTTCAGCACCTGCCGCTGGCCGACCGCGCGACGATCGCCAACATGGCGCCGGAATACGGCGCGACCTGCGGCATCTTCCCGATCGATGCCGAGGCCGTGAACTACCTGCGCCTGTCGGGCCGTCCGGACGAGCAGATCGCGCTCGTCGAGGCCTATGCGAAGGCGCAGGGCCTGTGGCACGACGTCGGCACGCCGGAAGCGTCGTACTCGGCCGTGCTGGAGCTGGACCTCGCCGACGTCAAGCCCTCGCTTGCCGGTCCCAAGCGCCCGCAGGACCGCGTGCTGCTCGAGAAGGTGAAGGACAACTACAACGCCAACCTCGGCGGCCTGACCGCCAACCGCGAGGCGAAGAAGTCCGAGCTCAAGCGCTTCGACAGC
Organism: Cognatilysobacter segetis; assembly: GCF_004359965.1. GTDB lineage: Bacteria > Pseudomonadota > Gammaproteobacteria > Xanthomonadales > Xanthomonadaceae > Cognatilysobacter > Cognatilysobacter segetis. The sequence goes on from NZ_SMRQ01000019.1 coordinate 52,719, forward strand.
GAAGGCGGCGACCAGCCACAGGCGGAGCACCTGGCCGCCAAGCCGCGCTCGCGGATCCGCATGAAGGACCAGGACGTGGAGCTCGGCGATGGCGCCGTCGTGATCGCCGCGATCACCTCCTGCACCAACACGTCGAACCCGGCGGTGATGCTGGGCGCCGGCCTGCTCGCGCGCAACGCCGCGCGCATCGGCCTGAAGACCAAGCCGTGGGTCAAGACCTCGCTCGGCCCGGGCTCGCTGGTCGTCACCGACTACCTGCGCAAGGCGGGCGTACTCGACGACCTCGCGACGCTCGGCTTCGACGTCGTCGGCTACGGCTGCACCACCTGCATCGGCAACTCCGGCCCGCTGCCGGACGAGGTCTCGCGCGGCATCGCCGAGAACGACCTGGTGGTGACGTCGGTGCTGTCCGGCAACCGCAACTTCGAGGGCCGCGTGCATCCCGAAGTGAAGATGAACTACCTCGCCTCGCCGCCGCTGGTGGTGGCGTACGCGCTCGCCGGTACGGTCGACATCGACCTCACCACCGAGCCGCTGGGCACGGGCAGCGACGGCCAGCCGGTCTACCTGCGCGACATCTGGCCGTCGAACAAGGAAATCGGCGACACCATCGCCGCGACGATCGGCCCGGAGCTGTTCAAGCAGAACTACGCCGACGTGTTCAAGGGCGACACGCGCTGGAACCAGATCGCCTCGCCGGAAGGCGAGTCGTTCGCCTGGGACTCGGCGTCGACCTACATCAAGAACCCGCCCTATTTCGACGGCATGTCGATGCACGTCGGCTCGATCGACGACATCGCGGGCGCGCGCGTGCTCGGCCTGTTCGGCGACTCGATCACGACCGATCACATCTCGCCGGCGGGCAACATCAAGAAGGACTCGCCCGCGGGCCGCTACCTGATGGAGCGCGGCGTGCAGCCGACCGACTTCAACAGCTACGGCAGCCGTCGCGGCAACGACGACGTGATGGTGCGAGGCACGTTCGCGAATATCCGCATCAAGAACCTGATGCTGGGTGGCGAGGAAGGCGGCAACACGCTGTACTTCTCGGGCGACGCGCAGCCGGAAAAGCTGGCGATCTACGACGCCGCGATGAAGTACAAGGCGGCGGGCGTTCCGCTGGTCGTGTTCGCGGGCAAGGAATACGGCACCGGCTCGTCGCGCGACTGGGCGGCCAAGGGCACGAACCTGCTGGGCATCAAGGCGGTCATCGCCGAGAGCTTCGAGCGCATCCACCGCTCGAACCTGGTCGGCATGGGCGTGCTGCCGCTGCAGTTCAAGCCCGGCGAGAACGCGAAGGTGCTGGGTCTGGACGGCTCGGAAACCATCGCGGTCGAGGGCCTGAAGGACGGTGCGAGCAAGACCGCCACCGTCGTGGCGCGACGCGCGGACGGCTTCGAGAAGCGTTTCGAGGTCCGCGTGCTGTTGCTCACGCCCAAGGAAGTCGAGTACTTCCGCCACGGCGGCATCCTGCACTACGTGCTGCGCCAGCTGGCCGGCCGCAAGACGGTCTGACGTTCGCCCGCTGCGGCGGGCGCGGCGTCACAGCGACGGGGTGCTTCGGCGCCCCGTCGTCGTTTGGGCCGGGCTGGCGCCGGCGCCGGGCGGCGGATGGCCGCGCTGCATCGCGCCTTGCGACCGCTGCGAGGCCTATGTTCCAATCGAACGACCGTACGCTGCCGCACCGTGGCTGCCTTCGACGGGGCGAACCAAGGGGAAAATCGAATGACGCTAGACCGGCCCTGGCTGGCGAGCTATCCCGCCGGTGTACCGGCCGAGATCGACGTCGACGAGTATCCGTCGATCGTCGCCGTCCTCCAGACCGCGATCGAGAAATACCGCGACCGGCCCGCGTTCTCGAATCTCGGCAAGACCCTGTCGTACGCCGACATCGACACGCTGAGCGCGCGTTTCGCGGCGTACCTGCTGGGCGAGCTGAAGCTCAAGCGCGGCGATCGCGTCGCGATCATGATGCCGAACTGCCTGCAGTACCCGATCGCGCTGTTCGGCACGTTGCGCGCCGGGCTCACGGTGGTGAACGTCAATCCGATGTACACCGCGCGCGAGCTGCACCACCAGCTCGTCGACGCCGGCGCCGTGGCCATCCTGGTGATGGACAACTTCGCGCACACGGTGCAGGAGGTGCTGCACGAGACGCCGCTGAAGCACGTCATTACGACGGCGCTCGGCGACTGCCTCGATTTCCCGAAGCGTTCCGTCGTCAACTTCGTGGTTCGCTACGTCAAGAAGATGGTGCCGGATTACGACATCCCGCACGCCGTGCGCTTCAACGACGTGATCGAGGCCGGCGCAGGCCTGCCGTTCGACGATGCCGGCGTGGACATCGGTCCCGAGGACATCGCGTTCCTGCAGTACACCGGCGGCACCACGGGCGTCGCCAAGGGCGCGATGCTGACGCATCGCAACCTCGTCGCGAACATGCAGCAGGCCGCAGCCTGGATCGGCACCAACGTCAGCTACGGCGAGGAAACCATCATCACCGCGCTGCCGCTGTATCACATCTTCGCGTTGACGGCGAACGGGCTCGTCTTCATGAAGTTCGGCGGCCACAACTACATGATCACGAACCCGCGCGACATGCCGGGCTTCGTGAAGGAGCTCCGCCACACCCGGTTCACGGCGATTACCGGCGTCAACACGCTCTTCAACGGCCTGCTGAACACGCCGGGCTTCGACAAGATCGATTTCTCCGCCCTGCACCTGACCCTCGGCGGCGGTATGGCCGTGCAGCGCTCGGTTGCCGAGCGCTGGAAGCAGGCGACCGGTTCCACGCTGGTGGAGGCCTACGGCCTGACCGAGACGTCGCCCGCCGCCTGCATCAACCCGATGGACCTGCCCGAGTACAACGGCGCGATCGGCCTGCCGATCCCCTCCACCGACGCGTGCGTCAAGGATGACGAAGGCCGCATGCTGCCGGCCGGCGAAATTGGCGAGCTGTGCATCAAGGGCCCGCAGGTGATGCGCGGTTACTGGAACCGCCCGCAGGAGACCGCCAACGTCATCGATGCGGACGGCTGGCTGCACACCGGCGACATGGCGCGGATGGACGATCGCGGCTTTTTCTACATCGTCGATCGCAAGAAGGACATGATCCTGGTGTCCGGCTTCAACGTGTACCCGAACGAAGTGGAAGACGTCATCGCGATGATGCCGCAGGTGCTGGAGGTCGCAGCTGTCGGCGTGCCGGACGAGAAGTCGGGCGAGGCGGTCAAGGTCGTGATCGTGCCGAAGGACCCGTCGCTCACCGCCGAGCAGGTGATCGCGCACGCGCGCGAAAACCTGACGGGTTACAAACTGCCGCGCTACGTCGAGTTCCGCAAGGAATTGCCGAAGACCAATGTCGGCAAGATCCTGCGCCGCGAACTGCGGGTGCCTGCAACGGCGTGATGGATTTACGTCGCGTCTGACGTGCCCGGGCCCGCCTCGCGCGGGCCTGTCTTTTGCATGCGCGCGCGGGGTGTACGATCGACCGGTGGGCACCACCCGATCGCCCGCGCCCACCGGCATCCGCGGGCGGTTCCCTATTGAGGACCCGCATGATGAGCACGAACGAACCGCTGTACCGCGCCCGCACCTACCCCACCGTCCGGGTCGAGACCGACGCAGGGGGAAGCCAATGGCTCTTCATGCACGCGGATCACGCGACGGGCGTGCGGCCCTGCTTCCGGCGCGAACTGATGCACGACATGTGGTCGATGCTGTCGGAGGTCAACGCACCGCAGCCGCGCGCGTCGACCAGCCCGCTCCGCCATGTCGTGCTCGCGTCCGACGCGCCCGGCGCGTTCAATCTCGGCGGCGACCTCGCGTTGTTCGCGAGCCTGATCCGTGCCGGCGACCGCGAGGGACTCATGGATTACGCGACCCGGTGCGTCGACGGCGTGCACCTGCTGCACGACGGACTGGGCGGCGACGTGCGCAGCATCGCGCTGGTCCAGGGCGATGCCCTCGGCGGCGGCATGGAACTGGCCCTCGCCTGCCAAGTGATCGTCGCCGAGGAAGGCACCGAGATGGGCCTGCCCGAGGTGCTGTTCGGCCTGGTCCCCGGCATGGGCGCCTATTCGTTCCTGAGCCGGCGCGTTTCGCCGCAAAAGGCGGAACGCCTGATCCTCGAGGGCCGGATCCTGCCGGTGGAAGAGCTGCACCGCATGGGCATCGTGGACATCGTGGTGCCGCGCGGCGAAGGCGAGCGGGCGGTCCGCGAACTGATCCAGCAGGAGCAGCGCGCGCCGCATGCGCACCTCGCGCTCAATCGCGTGCGGCGCCTCGCGCAAGCCGTGACCTACGACGAGCTGCTGTCGATCACCGCGGTCTGGGTCGACGCCGCGCTGGCGCTGGGCGACCGCTCGCTGCGCGCGATGGAGCGCATCGTGCGGGCGCAGGCACGCCGTTCGGCGCGCTGACCGGAATGGTTCAGTCGGAACGGGCCGCGGGATCGCCACGGGCGCCGGCGTCTCGGCGCGCGGTCAGCAGTTCGCGTCCCTGCGCGAAGCGTTCGCGCAGCGTCGAGAGCCGGCTTCGCCATTCGCCGGCGAGCTGCCAATCCGGCAGGCGCATCAGTTCGCCTGCCGTCGAGGCCAGCTTCACCAGCCCGACATTGCCGGCGACGCCCTTCACCGCGTGTGCGTGCTCGCGGACCTGCACCCAGTCGCTGCGCGCCGCGCAGTCGGCGATGTGCCCGATGCCGCGTTCGGCGTCGGCGAGGCACTCGGCCACGAAATCGCGTTCGAACGCGGCGCCCATGCCGATGGCCGCGAGCTCGTCGAGCACGGCGGGATCGAACACGGTGCCGTCGATGCGCTCGGGTGGCGGCACGGTCGCGGCCGCGGTGCGCGGGGCGGCGCTCCCGCCCTCGGCGATGTCGCTCAGCACGTCCAGCAGCTTGGCGGTCGACACCGGCTTGGCGAGGAATCCCCACGCGCCGGCGTCCTGACAGGCCTGTATCGCCGCGGGCGTGACGTCGGCGCTGAGGATCACGACGGGCGTGCGCACGTCGCTGCCAGCTTCGATCAGGCGCAGGTGACGCAGCATGTCCACGCCGCTCATGCCCGGCATGTGCAGGTCGGCGATCACCAGGTCGAAGCGCGCGTCGGCCAGCAGGTCGAGCACCTCCTCGCCGCCGTCGACGCAGGTCGACCGGTGGCCGGCCTTCTGCAGCAGGCGCTGCAGCACCATCCGGTTGGCGGCGTTGTCGTCGGCCACGAGCACGTGGAGGCTTCGGACCCGCGCGCGGTGGCGCAGGAAGGGATTGCTGAAGGCGATGACGTTCTCGCCCATCGCGTCGGCCGCGGGCTCGGCGGTCGTCGGAGCGGGATGCGAACCGGCCGCGGCAGGTGCCACGGGCTCGACCGGCTGGAACGGCAGCTGCACCCAGAAGCGGGTGCCCTGCCCTTCGACGCTCTCGAAGCCGATGGTTCCGCCCATGGCTTCGGTAAGGCCCTTGGCGATCGTCGTACCCAACCCCGTGCCGCCATAGCGGCGCGCGAGGCCGGCGTCGGCCTGCTCGAAGGCGTCGAAGAGCCGGCGGCGCATCGCATCCGGAATGCCGATGCCGGTGTCGGTGACGACGAAGCGCAGGCAGGTCCGGTGCTCGTCGTGCAGGACGCGTTCGACCTGAAGCGCGACCGAGCCGCGGTCGGTGAACTTCACGGCGTTGCCGACCAGGTTGATCAGCACCTGCCGGACGTGGGCCACGTCGCCGTGCACGCGCAGCGGCACGTCGGCCGCCACATTGGCCCGGAAGTCGAGGTACTTCGCCCGCGCCTGCGGCTCGAGGATGAGCCCGACACTCTCGACCAGCTCGCGCACGTCGATGTCGCCGGCGTGCAGCTTGAGCTTGCCGGCCTCGATGGCGGAAATGTCGAGGACGTCCTCCACCAGCGCCATCAGCGTGCGGGTGGAAGCCTGGATCGTGCCCAGGCATTCGCGCTGCTCGGCGTCGAGGTCGGTGGCCGCGAGCAGCTCGGTCATGCCCGCCAGGCCGTTGAGCGGCGTCCTGAACTCGTGCGACATGTTCGCGAGGAACCGGCTCTTCGCCTCGTTCGCGCGACGCGCCTCTTCCGTTGCCCGCGTCAGCGCCGCGAGCAGGCGCGTGAGGTACATCGGGATCGCGAGCAGTCCGATCAGCAGGCCGATGCCCAGCGGCAGGTTCTGCTGCCAGTACGGCGAGCGCGCGAGCACGAGCCCGAACGACACCAGCGCTGCGGCGATCGCGCCGATCAGGTACCGGCGACCGAACCGGAGCCCGTTGCCGACCGTCACCCACATGATCAGTACGTAGACCCACGCGATGGGCTCGCCCATGCGGATCATGGCGGCCGCCATCAGGCCGTAGTCGGCCGCCATGCCGAGTAGGCGTCGCGGATGGCTGCGGGCGGGCGAGAGCACCAGCCACGCCAGGATCGCCGCGCCGATGACGAAGCCGGCCATGACCATCGCCATGACGTCGTAATAGGCGCTCGAGCGCATCTCCTCGGGCCCGAGCAGCAGATACAGCAGCACCACGCCCAGTACGCCGATGCGCACCGCGGCCTGGCCGTGCTCGCTGTCGGCGCGCGCCGCGAGGCGCCGATGGACGCGACGCAGCCGCTCGATCATGTCAGTCGCCCCTGCGGCGTGCGGAAGCTCTCGCACAGCGCATCGAGCTGGCGGCGTGCCGACACCAGCACCTGCACGCATTGCGGATCGAACAGCCGGCCACGCTGCGCGTAGAGGTGCGCGAGTGCCGCGTCGATTTCCCATGCGTGCTTGTAGGGCTGCTCGGAGATCAGCGCATCGAAGACGTCGGCGACCGCGACGATGCGCGCCTCGATCGGGATCGCATCGCCGACCAGCCCGTTCGGATAGCCGCTGCCGTCGAAGCGCTCGTGGTGGTTGAGCGCGATCGTCGCGGCGAGTTCCAGGAAGGGCGTGCCGCTGCCGGACAGCAGGGAGTGGCCGATCTCGGGATGTCGCCGCACCAGCGCCAGCTCCTCGTCCGACAGCGGACCCGGCTTGTGCAGCACGGCGTCCGGCAGCGCGATCTTGCCGATGTCGTGCAGCGGCGTCGCCTGCTCGAGCTGCGCCGCCTCGTCATCGAACAGGCCGACGCCGCGCGCGATCAGGCCGGCGACCGCCGCCATGCGCTGCAGGTTGGGATGGCTTCCGCCGTCGCGGTATTCCACCGCCCGCGCGAGGCGCGTCAGCATCTGACGCTCGCGTTCGGCGATGTGCTGCAGCGAGGTCTGCAGGCGATGTTCGAGGGACAGCGCGCGCTGCTTCACCGTCTCCGACTGCTGGCGGAGTTGCAGCAGGTTGCGGCAACGCGCGCGCAACTCGCGCGGACGGACCGGCTTGACGAGGAAGTCGATCACGCCCGCATCGAGCGCGGCCTGGCGGATCGGTTCGTCGCCGACCACCGTCACCAGGATGATGGGGATGTCGCGGTGGCGCGGCAGGCGTCGGAAGCGCCGCGCGAATTCCAGCCCGTCGATGCCGGGCATTCGGTAGTCGAGAAGCAGCAGGTCCGGGTCGTGCGACGCGCACCAGTCCAGCGCGACCTGCGGTTCGCCGAAGTCGTGGACGCTCAGCTCCGCACCGATGTCTTCGATGATGTGGCGCAGCATGGTGCGCGCACTGCTCTGGTCATCGACGATGACGACGTTCATAGGACCATCCGCTGGCGTGCACCGGTACGGCGGCTCGGGACCGAGGATAGCGCGCTGCGGATGCCGTCGCACCGCGCCCAACCGTATATCGGCCGTTTCCCTGGCGTTCTTGAGCGTGGGGTTCAGCCCGCGTGTTCGGGCCGCATGTACGGGAACAGCAGGACGTCGCGGATCGAGGCGCGATCCGTGAGCAGCATCACGAGGCGGTCGATGCCGATGCCCAGGCCGCCCGTCGGCGGCAGGCCGACCTCGAGCGCGCGGATGTAGTCGGCGTCGTAGTGCATGGCTTCGTCGTCCCCGCCCTCCTTCGCATCGACCTGTGCCTGGAACCGCGCCGCCTGGTCCTCGGGGTCGTTGAGCTCGGAGAAGCCGTTCGCCAGCTCCTTGCCCCCCACGAACAGCTCGAAGCGGTCGGTGAGCTCCGGATCGAGGTCATTCGCGCGGGCCAGCGGGCTGACCTCGACCGGATGGTCGGTGATGAAGGTCGGCTGCACGAGCGTGTGCTCGACCGTCTTCTCGAAGATCTCCAGCAGCAGCTTCCCCCAGCCGTACGACGGCTTGACCGGGATGCGCAGGCGCGCGCAGTGCTGGCGCATCGTCTCGAGGTTGCGCAGGTCCTCGCGTGCGATCTCCGGATTGTGTTCGAGCACCGCGTCGGTCATCGACCAGCGGCGGAAGCGCGGGCCGAGGTTGATCGGCGCGCCTTCCCATTCGATGGCCGTCGTGCCGAGCACGTCCTGCGCGCAATGCCGGATCACGTCTTCCGTCAGGTCCATGATCTCGGTGTACGTGGCATACGCCTCGTACAGCTCGAGCATCGTGAACTCGGGGTTGTGGCGCGTCGACACGCCCTCGTTGCGGAAATTGCGATTGATCTCGTAGACGCGCTCGAGGCCGCCGACCACGAGGCGCTTGAGATAAAGCTCCGGCGCCACGCGCAGGTAGAGCTCGAGGTCGAGCGCATTGTGGTGCGTGACGAACGGCTTCGCCGTCGCGCCGCCGGGGATGTAATGCATCATCGGCGTCTCGACTTCGAGGAAGCGCCGCGCATCCAGCCATGCGCGCATCGCGCGGATGATCTTGCTGCGCTTGACGAAGACGTCGCGCGATTCGGGCGTCACGATCAGGTCGACGTAGCGCTGGCGGTAGCGCTGCTCGATGTCGGCCATGCCGTGGAACTTGTCCGGCAGCGGACGCAGCGCCTTGGTGAGCAGCCGCAGCGACGTCGCCTTGACCGACAGCTCGCCGGTGCGGGTGCGCGTGAGTTCGCCTTCCACCGCAACGATGTCGCCGAGGTCGAGGTTCTTGAACACTTCGAACGCATCGCCGAGCAGGTCCTTCTTCAGCCAGAGCTGGATGCGGCCGGACTCGTCCTGGATCTGCGCGAAACCCGCCTTGCCCATGTCGCGCTTGAGCATGACCCGGCCTCCCAAGGCGACGCGCCGCGGCTCGCTTTCCAGCGCTTCGGCGGTCCAGCGTTCGTCGTCGCCGAATTCGGCCTGGACGTCGCCCGCGTACTGCGCGCGCTTGAAGTCGTTCGGGAACGCGATACCGCCCTGGCGGAGCTGCGCGAGTTTCGCCCGGCGCTCGGCGATCAGGAAGTTCTCGTCGGTCGGCGGCGTGGCGGGCGTGTCGGTCATCGGAATCACTGCGGAGGTGTCGGCACGGCGTGCCGGCGGGGTTCGGAGGAATGTACCGGCAGCGGCCGGCGGGACGGCGCCCCGCGGATGCGCGGGGCCGCCGTGTCACGCGGCCGATTGGGCGTCAGGCCGCCGACGCGGCTTAGGCCGCGTCACTGCGTTTGGCGCCGACCTCGAGGCCGGCCTTGAGGCTCGCTTCGACGAACTCGTCGAGGTCGCCATCGAGCACCTTCTGCGTGTCGGAACGCTCGATGCCGGTGCGCAGGTCCTTGATGCGCGACTGGTCGAGCACGTAGTTGCGGATCTGGCTGCCCCAGCCGATGTCGGACTTGGTGGCTTCGACGGCATCACGCTCGGCATTGCGCTTCTGGATCTCGAGCTCGTAGAGCTTCGCCGCGAGCATCTTCATCGCGTTGTCGCGGTTCTGGTGCTGGCTGCGGCCGGTCTGGCAGGCCACGACGATGCCGGTCGGCACGTGCGTGATTCGCACCGCCGATTCGGTCTTGTTGACGTGCTGGCCGCCCGCGCCGGAGGAACGGTAGACGTCCGTCTTCAGGTCCGCCGGGTTGATCTCGATGTCGATGTTGTCGTCGACTTCCGGTGACACGAACACGGACGTGAAGCTCGTATGGCGACGGTTGTCCGAGTCGAACGGCGACTTGCGCACCAGGCGATGCACGCCCGTCTCGGTCTTCAGCCAGCCGTAGGCGAAGTCGCCTTCCACGCGCAGGGTGGCCGACTTGATGCCCGCCACGTCGCCGCCGCTCGCCTCCATGAGCTCGGTCTTCCAGCCGCGCGATTCGCACCAGCGCAGGTACATGCGCAGCAGGATTTCCGCCCAGTCCTGCGCCTCGGTACCGCCCGCGCCGGCCTGGATGTCGACGAACGCGTTCGCATTGTCCATCTTGCCGGCGAACATGCGGCGGAATTCGAGCTGCTCGACGTCCTTGGCGTACTTCTCGACGTCGTCGACCACCGCGTTCGCGGTGTCCTCGTCGTCCTCCATCTCCGCCAGTTCCAGCAGCTCGTTCGCGCCGACGAGGCCGTCGGTGAGGCTGCGGATGCCGTGGACGACCTTCTCGAGCGAGGCGCGCTCGCGGCCCAGGGCCTGCGCGCGCTCGGCGTCGTTCCACACGTCCGGGCTTTCCAGCTCCCGGTTTACGTCCTCGAGACGTTCGACCTTGTGGTCGAAGTCAAAGATACCCCCTGAGCGAATCCAGCCGGCCCTTGAGGTCGGCGATTCGCTGGCGGACGGGATTGAGTTCGATCATGTCCGTCGTCGCAGTGCAAAAGAGCTGCATAGTCTAGCAGCGCGCCGCACGGGGCCCGACCCGTCAGGCGGGTTCGCGATGAACGACGACCAGCTGGAACGCGTCGCCGCCGCGGTAGTCGTCCGGCTCCAGCCGGTAGGCGATGCGGACCCGCGCGCCGGGCGGCTCGGACGCCCCACCGAACTCGATCGCGTTCAGGCGAAGGGCCCCGAGCCCGAGCTCCATGCGCAGGTGCCGTTGGCCAACCACGCGGGTCGACAGCACCTGGAACTCCCCGTCGAAGTGGGGCTCCGGGAACGCCTGGCCCCAGGGGCCGCCGTCGCGGATCGCCTCGGCGCAGGCGCGGCCCAGCTCGCCCGGCGCGAGCTCGCCATCGCTGAGCACCTCCGCCTGCAGCAGGTCGGGCGTGAGCGCACCGACCGCGGCGTCGTGCAGCTCGGCGGCGAACGCCTCGAAGTGGGCCGCCGGAAGGCTCAGGCCGGCCGCCATCGCATGGCCGCCGAACCGCTCGATCAGCGAGGGGCGCCGCGAGGCCACCATCGCCAGCGCGTCGCGAATGTGGAAGCCGGGGATCGACCGCGCCGAGCCGCGCAGCATCGACGAACCGGGCGCAGCGGGCGCGAACGCCACGACGGGCCGATGCAGGCGTTCCTTGATCTTCGAGGCCACGAGGCCGACGACGCCCGGATGCCATTCGGCATCGAACAGGCAGATCGTCGGCGGCAGGTCGCCGTCGGGCAGCGTCACGCGCGACAGCGCGCGCTCGGCCTCGTCCACCATCTGCTGCTGCACGGCGCGGCGCTCGCCGTTGATCTCGTTCAGCAGGTGCGCGATTTCGCGGGCCTGCGGCAGCTCGTCGCTCAGCAGGCATTCGATGCCGAGCGACATGTCCTCGAGCCGCCCGGCGGCGTTGATGCGCGGTGCGATCGCGTAGCCGATGTCCGACGCGCTGAGCCGTGCGAGGTCGCGCTGCGCGACTTCCGCCAGAGCGCGCAGCCCCGCGCACGCCTGCCCCGCGCGCATGCGGCGCAGCCCCGCCGCGACCAGCGCACGGTTGTTGGCGTCCAGCGGCACGAGGTCGGCGACGGTTCCGACGGTCACCAGGTCGAGCAACCGGGACAGGTCGGGCTCGCCGTCCGGGAACGCGCCGCGGTCGCGAAGATGCCGACGCAGCGCCAGCAGCACGTAGAAGATGACGCCGACGCCCGCGAGCGCCTTGCTGGCGAAGCCGTCGCCGCGCACGTTCGGGTCGACGATCGCATCGGCCGGCGGGAGCGCCTCGCCGGGCAGGTGGTGGTCCGTGACGAGCACCTTCCAGCCCCTGGCCTTCGCCGCACTGACGCCGGCGTGGCAGGCGATGCCGTGATCCACCGTCACCACGAGGTCCGGCGCCATCGGGGCGATCTCGTCGACCATCGCCGGCGTGAGCCCGTAACCGTGGACGATGCGGTTGGGCACCGCGTACGAGACGCGACGCGCGCCCAGCAGGCGCAGGCCGCGCACGCCGACGGCGCAGGCGGTGGCGCCGTCGCAATCGAAGTCGCCCACCACGACGATGTGCGCGTCCGCGGCAATGGCGTCGGCGAGCAGCGCGGTCGCGGCGTCGAGGCCGCCCATCGTCTCCGGCGGATGCAGGTGGGCGAGCTTGGGACGGGCCTGCTCCAGAGAGGCCGCACCGCGCATCGCGTACACGCGCGCGAGCACGGGATGCAGGCCGTGGGCCCAGTCGCCGGGCGCAACGTACGGGCGCCGCACGAGTCGGGCTTTGAAGCGGCTCATCCGGGCTCGGACTCGGCAAGGACGCGCAGTGGGCGCCTCCAGAATCTCATCGACTGCGATCGGCGCACGTCCAGCCGCAGGCCGTCCCCCCACCGCAGCTCGAGGTCGTGCAGCCGCCGCGCGACGACATCCGCCAGCGCAGGCTCGATCCAGGTGGACAGCAGGCGGTCGAGCCGGCGCTCGTGGCGCAGGTCGAACGCGACGCCGGCATCGTTGGCATGCCACGCCGCCAACGGCTCGGCGCGTGCCCCGGCCGCGCGCGCAAATGCCTGCACGGTGGAATCCGGGCTGTGGATCCTGCCGAACGGCAGGGCCACGCGGTCGGGCAGCCTGCCCTCGCCCCAGAACCAGACCGAGTTCACGGGTGCGAGTCCGCGCGCCTGGCGTTCGGCGTTCAGCGGATGCTGGTGCAGCGTCACCTGCGCCTCCGATAGCAGCGCGCGCCACCGACGCCCCGTCGGCCCCGCCGGCATGTGATCGAACAGATCGCCCCCGAGTGCGTCGTCGGGCGCGGTGAATGCCGGCAGCGGCGAACCCTCGGGCAGGCGCAGGTACCACGCGCCCGGGCTGCCCGCGTCGATGGGCATACCCGCATCGCCGAACAGCGGCCTCAGCGGCCGCAGCAATGCATCGGCGTCGGCCGCGTCGAGGCCCAGCGTCTCGCCGACCGCCAGCAGACGCGCGCCGTTGATGTCGGGCCGTACGTAGGCGGGGTCCGCGCGCAGCCACATCGCATGCGCCGCGTCGCCGCGATCCGCCTGACGCGTCACCGCCGCCGCGGGCCAGCCGCGCGGCAGGACCTCGAACAGCGACTGGATCCCGCCGTCGCCTTGCGAGCGATCGGCGCGTCCGAGCAGCCGGGCGACGTGCGACGGCAGCGGCTCGCCCGCGAAGCGTGAGCGCGGCGGCAGCACGAGGCAGGCGCGGCTCATCCGATCAGCCGATGTAACGCACGCTCATGATCTCGTACTCGCGCGTGCCGCCGGGCGCGTCGATCGTGATCGCGTCGCCTTCGTTCTTGCCGATCAGCGCGCGCGCCACCGGCGACGAGATCGCGATCAGGCCCTGCTTGATGTCGGCTTCGAGGTCGCCCACGATCTGGTAGGTCTTCTGCTCGTCCGTGTCGACGTCCGCCAGCTCGACCGTCGCGCCGAACACCACGCGCGATCCCGCGTTGAGCTTGGCGACGTCGATCACCTCGGCATGCGACAGCTCGGCCTCGAGCTGCTTGATGCGGCCTTCGATGAAGCCCTGCTGCTCGCGCGCGGCGTGGTACTCGGCGTTCTCCTTGAGGTCGCCGTGCGCACGGGCCTCGGAAATCGCGTTGATGACGGCCGGGCGCTGCACCGACTTGAGGTTGTCCAGCTCGGCGCGCAGACGCTGCGCACCCTTCGCGGTGATGGGAGCTCTCATGGCATGTCCTTGGTGGACGCCGGCAGGCCTGCCGGCGTCGTCGATCGATGGTCGATTGTGCCGTGTCGCCCGCGGCGCTGCAGCCGCGAAACGCGACCGGCCGCACGGCGCGGTCGGCCGGCCGTGCCAGGTGGCGTCAGGCGATGGTCGCGTGCAGCTCCTGCAGCGACGCCACCGGCCCGGTGCCGCGGTATTCCAGCGACTGCATGAGCGCACGCGCGCCCGCGATCGTGGTGGAGTACGTGACGCGGTGCTGCAATGCCTCGCGGCGGATCGAGAAGGAGTCGGCGATCGCCTGGCGGCCTTCCGTCGTGTTCACGATGTACGCGATGTCGCCGTTCTTGATCAGGTCCACCACGTGCGGGCGGCCTTCGATGACCTTGTTGACGATCTCGCACTCCACCCCGTTCGCCTTCAGAAACGCGCCGGTGCCCTGCGTGGCGACGAGCGTGTAACCCTGGCGCGCGATTTCCTGCGCGACCGGCAGCAGGCGCTGCTTGTCCGGGTCGCGTACGGAGACGAAGACCTTGCCCGAGGCCGGCAGCGCGCGGATGCCGGCGGCTTCGTGCGCGCGGGCGATCGCCGCACCGAAATTGCGGCCCACGCCCATGACCTCGCCGGTCGAGCGCATCTCCGGGCCGAGGATCGGATCCACGCCCTGGA
>NZ_SMRQ01000020.1 GCF_004359965.1 Cognatilysobacter segetis
CGGCGGCCGCCGCGACGACGGCGGCGATGCCCGCGCGACAGCCGCCACCCGCGCCGCGCGCGATCGAGCCCGCCGGCGCGCGGTCGGCGCTGCTGCTCGCGCTGCTCGGCGGCCTCGTACTGAACCTCATGCCCTGCGTTCTGCCGGTGCTCTCGCTGAAGGCACTGTCGCTCGCCGGGAGCGGCTCGCCGGGCATCGCACGCCGGCACGCCATCGCCTACACCGCCGGGGTCGTGCTCAGCTTCGTGCTCCTCGGCGGCCTGGCGCTGGCGCTGCGCCATGCCGGCCGCGCGCTGGGCTGGGGCTTCCAGCTGCAGGAGCCGGTCGTCGTCGCGCTGCTGGCACTGGTGATGTTCGCGCTCGGGCTCAGCCTGTCGGGCCTGTGGTACGTCGGCGGGCGCTGGACCGGCGCCGGCCACGGCCTCGCCACGCGCGGCGGAGTTGCCGGCGACTTCTTCACCGGCGTGCTCGCCGTGGTGGTCGCCACGCCGTGCACCGCGCCGTTCATGGGCGCGGCGCTCGCGTGGGCGTTCCTCGCACCGACCGCGCTGGCGATGGCCGTCTTCGTCGCGCTGGGGCTCGGGCTCGCGCTGCCCTTCATCCTCATCGGGGCGCTGCCGGGGCTGGCCACGCGGCTGCCGCGGCCCGGCGCCTGGATGGAGACCCTCAAGCAGGCGCTCGCGTTCCCGCTCTACCTCACCGCGGCGTGGCTGCTGTGGGTGCTGGGCCGCCAGCGCGGGCCCGATGCGATCGCATGGACGCTCGCCGCCGCCGTGGCGATCGCCTTCGCCGCCTGGGCCTGGACGCGCGCCCGCGACCACCGCCGCGCCTGGGGTGTGGTCGCACTGGTGGTGGCGCTCGCGGGCGTCGGGGCGTCGCTGGCGACCGTGCACCGCCTGCCGCCGCCATCCGCCCGTCCGGCGGCCGACGCCGGCCACGCGGTCTTCGACGAGGCGCGCCTCGCCGCCCTGCGTGCCGAGGGCCGCGTCGTCTTCGTCAACATCACCGCCGACTGGTGCGTGAGCTGCAAGGCGAACGAACGCACCGTGCTCGGCCGACCCGCCTTCGCCAAGGCGCTCGCGGACGCGCAGGCCGTTTACATGGTCGGCGACTACACCGACGTGGATCCCGGCCTGACCGCCTACCTGCAACGCCACGGCGCCGTCGGCGTGCCGCTCTACGTCGTCTATCCGCGCCGTGGCGAGCCGCGCGTGCTGCCGACGCTGCTCACGCCGGCGATGGTCGCGCAGGCCCTGGCCGGCGCGTCGAAATGAAGACGCGCAACGTCGTGATCGCCGCGCTGCTGGCCGGCGCCGCAGGCGTGGCCGCCAGCCTGCTGGTGGACTCGAGCTGGCTCGCGCGGACGCGCCTCGGGCAGGCCGTCCTGCAGGCCGACAGCGCGAAATCCGGCGTGCAGCCGGGCGACCGGCTCCCCGCGTTGACCCTCGCGACGCCGTCGGGCGAGGTCCGTGACGTCGCCGCGCTGATCGACGGCCGCCCCGCCCTGATCAACCTCTGGGCCAGCTGGTGCGCGCCCTGCATCAAGGAAATGCCGGCACTCGACGCCTTCTCGCGGCGCCAGGGCGCGAACGGCGTGCAAGTGGTCGGTATCGCGCTCGACGAGGCCGAGGCCGTGCGCGCCTTTCTGCGCGCGCATCCGGTCGGCTATCCGGTCCTGATCGACGCACCCGGCCCCGCCGACGCCGGCGCCCGCCTCGGCGATGCGCGCGGCGTGCTGCCCTACAGCGTGCTGGTCGGCGCGGACGGGCGGATCCTGCGGCAATGGGTCGGCCCACTGGAGCCCGGCGACCTCGACGAGTGGGCCGCCGCCGCGGGTCGAACGCGCGATTGAATTTCGCCCAACGTCGGCGATACGGTGGCGAACGTCTGGACAGGTTTTTCGTCAGGGCGCAGACTGCCGGGCTCCGACGTCGAAAGGCCCGCGCCATGGCCAAGCTGCTCGTCCTGCACGGCCCCAACCTCAACCTGCTCGGCGAGCGGGAGCCGGGGATCTACGGGCGGACCTCGCTGGCCGCCATCGACCGCGCGCTCAAGCTCGACGCCGAATCGCACGGCCACAGCCTCGAATCGATGCAGTCCAATGCCGAACACGAGCTGGTGGACCGCCTGCATGCCGCGCGCGGCGACGGCACCGAATTCATCCTGATCAATCCGGCCGGCCTCACGCACACCAGCGTGGTGCTGCGCGACGCGATCGCCGCGGTCGACCTGCCCTTCATCGAGGTGCACCTGTCGAACCCGCATGCGCGCGAGCCGTTCCGCCGCCAGAGCTACTTCAGCGACCTCGCGATGGGCGTGATCTGCGGCTTCGGCGCCGACAGCTACCGCTTCGCGATGGAAGCCGCGCTCACCTGGCTCGACAAGCGCGCCGCCGCCAACGCCAACCGCTCCTGAAACGCCGCGATCGCCCGCGAACGCGCGGCGATCGTCCCTGCATCCCAGCCCGAGGCCCGACATGGACCTGCGCAAAATCAAGAAGCTGATCGACCTGCTCGAGGCGAGCAACCTCTCCGAAATCGAGATCAAGGAAGGCGAGGAAACCGTACGCCTCGCGCGCACCACGTCGCGCCCGGTCGAGATCGCCTACGCGCCGCCGCCGATGCAGCATGCACCCGCGCCGGCCGCCGCGCCGATGCCGATGGCCGGCCCGACCGACGCCGCGTCGGGCGGGGCCCCGAAGCCGGGCAGCGACCTGCCGGAGGGCCACGTCGTGCGCGCACCGATGGTCGGCACGTTCTACGCCTCGCCGGCGCCGGACAAGCCGGCCTTCGTGAGCGTCGGGCAGCAGGTCAAGGCCGGCGAGACGCTCGCGATCATCGAAGCCATGAAGATGTTCAACCCGATCGAGGCCGACGTCTCCGGCACCGTGCTCAAGGTGCTCGTCGAGAGCGGCCAGCCGATCGAGTTCGACCAGCCGCTGTTCGTCATTGGGTGAGCAGGCGCTTTCCGGCGGCACTGCCGCCGGCCTGCGAACGCCCCTCCGCCGCGCGGCTGAGACGCCGGACCTCCGCTCGCTGAACGCCGCATTGGACCTAACCCATGCTAGATAAAGTCGTCATCGCCAACCGTGGCGAAATCGCGCTGCGCATCCTGCGCGCGTGCCACGCGCTGGGCATCCGCACGGTCGCCGTGCATTCCACGGTCGACCGCAACCTCAAGCACGTCGCGATGGCGGACGAGTCGGTCTGCATCGGCCCGGCGCCGTCCGCGCAGAGCTACCTCAACATGGCGCAGATCATCGCCGCCGCCGAGGTCACCGACGCGCAGGCGATCCATCCGGGCTACGGCTTCCTCAGCGAGAACGCCGACTTCGCCGAGCGCGTCGAGCAGAGCGGCTTCATCTTCATCGGTCCGAAGGCCGACACGATCCGGCTGATGGGCGACAAGGTCGAGGCGATCCGCGCGATGAAGGGCGCGGGCGTGCCCTGCGTGCCCGGCAGCGGCGGCCCGCTCGGTGACGATGCGGCGGAGAACATGCGCATCGCCAAGGAGATCGGCTACCCGATCATCGTCAAGGCGGCGGGCGGCGGCGGCGGTCGCGGCATGCGCGTGGTGCACACCGAAGCCGCGCTGGTCACCGCCATCGAGACCACCAAGCAGGAAGCCAAGGCCGCGTTCGGCAACGACATGGTCTACATGGAGAAGTTCCTGGAGAACCCGCGCCACGTGGAGATCCAGGTGCTCGCCGACGGCCAGGGCAACGCGATCCACCTCGGCGAGCGCGACTGCTCGATGCAGCGCCGGCACCAGAAGGTCGTCGAGGAAGCGCCGGCGCCGGGCATCACGCCCGAACTGCGCGCGGAGATCGGCAAGGTCTGCGTCGAGGCCTGCATCCGCATCGGCTACCGCGGCGCGGGCACGTTCGAGTTCCTGTTCGAGAACGGGCGGTTCTACTTCATCGAAATGAACACGCGCATCCAGGTCGAGCATCCGGTGACCGAGATGGTCACGGGCATCGACCTCGTGCGCGAGCAGCTGATGATCGCGGCCGGTCACAAGCTGTCGCTGAAGCAGGAGGACATCGTCCTCGAGGGCCATGCGATCGAGTGCCGCATCAATGCGGAAGATCCCGAGACGTTCATGCCCTGCCCCGGCCTGATCCAGCACTTCCACGCGCCGGGCGGCCCGGGCGTGCGCGTCGACAGCCACATCTACGAGGGCTATCGCGTGCCGCCGAACTACGATTCGATGATCGGCAAGCTGATCGTGCACGGCCCCGACCGCGCGACCGCGATCGCGCGCATGCGCGTGGCGCTCAACGAGATGGTCGTCGACGGCATCAAGACCAACATCCCGCTGCAGCAGCGCATCCTGTCCGACGCCGGCTTCCAGCAGGGCGGGCAGAACATCCACTACCTGGAAAGGCGCCTGAAAGAGCAGAAGGAGAAGGCGATCTCGATCGTCTGAGCCCGATGCCCTTCCTCGAACTCTCGCTTCCCTGCACCGAGCAGCAGCAGCCGCGCTACGAGCGCGCGCTGGAGGACGTCGGCGCGCTCGCGGTGACGCTGGTCGACGCGCATGCCGACGCGCCCGACGAGCAGGCCATCTTCGAGCCCGGCGTCGGCGAGCAGCCGCTGTGGGGCGAGATGGTGCTGACCGCGCTGTTCGAGGCCGGCACGCCGCGCGACGGGCTGATGCTGGCGCTGCACGCAACGGACGAAGGGCTCGACTGGTCGCGCGCCTCGTTCCGCGACGTCGAGGACCAGGACTGGGAACGCGCGTGGATGGACCAGTACGAGCCGCTGCAGTTCGGCGCGCGCACCTGGATCGTGCCGTCGAACCACGAGCTGCCCGACGGTGCCGATGCGCCGGACGCGGCGGTGGTGCGCCTCGATCCCGGCCTCGCCTTCGGCAGCGGCACGCACCCGACCACCGCGCTGTGCCTGCAGTGGCTCGACGCGCTCGCGAACGACGGCGTGCTGGACGGCGCGCGCGTCCTCGATTTCGGCTGCGGCTCCGGCATCCTCGCGCTTGCCGCGTTGAAGCTCGGCGCGGCATCGGCCGTCGGCGTCGACAACGATCCGCAGGCGGTCACCGCCACGCTCGACAATGCCGAGCGCAACGGCGTCGGCGATCGCCTCGCGGTGTACCTGCCGCAGGACGAACCGGTCGCCACCTATCCGGTGGTCGTCGCCAACATCCTCGCCTCGGCGCTGATCGACCTGCGCGACGTGATTGCCGCGCGCTGCGCGCCCGGTGCGCACCTCGCGATGTCCGGCATCCTCGCCGGACAGGAGGACGAAGTCGTCGCGGCCTATGCCGACGTGCTCGACGCGATCGAGGTCGCGCGCATGGACGACTGGATGCGCGTGTCGGGTCGACGCCGCTGATGACCGCCGCGCCCGGCGATCCGCGCGCGGCCGTGGTGCAATAGCCGCATGTTCAAGCCCTGTCCCCAGTGCGGCTTCCTCGTCGCCCTGAGTCCCGGCCGCGAAGCCAGCCAGCGCTGCCCGCGCTGCGGCAGCGTGCTGCTGACCGACGGCGAGCTGCAGGCCATCGAGGACGCGCCCGCGCCGCCTGCCCCGGCCGGCGTCGCGCCTACGGTCGAACCGGACGCGCCGCAGGGCACGGCGACGATCGCCCCCGCGCCGATCGCGGACCCGCCCGGGCCGGCCGCCATCGAGACCGCCGGCACGCCGCCGTCCGACGCCGTGGCGTCCATCGACGATGCGCCGCATGACGGCCCGAGCTTCGCCCGGCGCCGCGTGCGTGCACGCCATCGCGGCCCGCGTTGGCCGTGGTGGGCCGCCGTCGGCGGCCTCGCGCTGCTGCTCGCGCTGCAACTGCTGCTGGCGCAGCGCGTGGCGCTCGCGCGCGATGCGGCCTGGCGCCCGCTCGTGCTGCGCGCCTGCGGCGTGCTGCGCTGCGACGTACCGGCCTGGCACGAGCCGCAGGCCTACGCGATGCTCGCGCGCGGCGTGCGGCCGTCGCGTCCGGGCGTGCTGCACGTGACCGCCACGGTGCGCAACGACGCGCGATGGCCGCAGGCCGCCCCGGGTGTGGTGCTCAGCCTTGCTGACGTCGACGGCCGCGTGGTCGGTGCGCGCGCGGTGCCGCCGGCCGATTACGGCCATCGCGCCGACGCGCCGATCGCGCCGGGCGACACGCTCGACATCGCCTTCGACGTCCGCGAGCCGGGCGCGCACGTGGAATCGTTCGACTTCCAGCTGCAGTGATGCCGTCCGTCCGCGCGACCCGCGTCGCCGGGCCGCGCGCGACATCGGCGGGCTAGACTTCGCGTCCGCCGAGCCTGCCGATCCCATGAGCGCCGCCGCGTCCGACATCGCCCAGTCCGTCGTCACCGACATCCGCCCCGGCGCACGCGTGCCGCTGCGCGAGCACGTCGCGGTGTCGATCCGTCGCTTCCTCGGCGACCTCGGCGGCAGCGACATGGGCGATCTGTACGAGATCGCGCTGCGCGAGCTCGAGATCCCGCTGTTCCAGGAAGTGCTGCGCCACTGCGATGGCAACCAGAGCCGCGCGGCGCAGATGCTCGGGATCCACCGCGCGACGCTGCGCAAGAAGCTGCGCGAATACGGCCTGGCCTGACGCCGCATCGCGCCGGCCGCGTGAGGACGCGCCGGTATAATTCGCGCTTCCCCATAGCCGCCCACGCCCATGACCGCTGCCCTGACCGGCCCGTCGGTGACGATCCGCCGCGCCCTGCTGTCCGTGTCCGACAAGACCGGCCTGCTGCCGCTCGCACAGGCGCTGGCGCGCCACGGCGTCGAACTGCTGTCCACCGGCGGCACCGCGAAGGCGCTGCGCGAGGCCGGCCTCGCGGTTAAGGACGTCAGCGACGTGACGGGCTTTCCCGAAATGATGGACGGCCGCGTCAAGACGCTGCATCCGCTGGTGCATGGCGGCCTTCTCGGCCGCGCGGGCGTGGACGATGCGGTGATGGCGCAGCACGGCATCGGCGCGATCGACCTGCTGGTGCTCAACCTGTATCCGTTCGAGAAGGTGTCCGCCGATCCGTCGAGCACGATGGAGGACATCGTCGAGAACATCGACATCGGCGGCCCGGCGATGCTGCGCTCGGCGGCGAAGAACTTCGCGCGCGTCGCGGTGGCGACCGATCCGGCGCAGTACGACGCGATCGTCGCCGAGATGGACGCGAACGGCGGCGCGCTGTCGGGCGCCACGCGGTTCGCGTTGTCGGTGGCCGCGTTCAACCGCGTGGCGCAGTACGACGCGCGCATCAGCGACTACCTGTCGTCGATCGTCGAGGTTTCCGACGCCGGGCGCGTCTGCCGCAGCCCGTTCCCGGGCCAGAGCAACGGCAGCTTCATCAAGGTCATGGACCTGCGCTACGGCGAGAACCCGCACCAGCAGGGCGCGTTCTACCGCGACCTGTGGCCGGTGCCCGGCACGCTCGCGACGTTCACGCAGCTGCAGGGCAAGGAACTCAGCTACAACAACCTCGCCGACGCCGATGCCGCCTGGGAATGCGTGCGCCAGTTCGAGCGTACCGCCTGCGTGATCGTGAAGCACGCCAATCCGTGCGGGGTCGCCGAGGCCGCGGACGCGCTGCAGGCGTACGAACTCGCCTACGCGACCGATCCCACGTCCGCCTTCGGCGGCATCATCGCCTTCAACCGCCCGGTTGACGGCGCGACGATGAAGACGATCCTCGATCGCCAGTTCGTCGAGGTACTGATCGCGCCGGACTACGACGAGGCCGCGCTCGCCTATGCCCGGAAGAAGGCGAACGTGCGCGTGCTGAGGATTCCGCACGGCGACGGCCGCAACAACATCGACATCAAGCGCGTCGGCTCGGGCCTGCTCATGCAGACCGCCGACATCCGCGAGGTGACGCGCGACGAGCTGAAGGTGGTGACGAAGCTCGCACCGACCGAGGCCCAGCTCGCCGACCTGCTGTTCGCCTGGCGCGTCGCCAAGTTCGTGAAGTCCAACGCGATCGTCTACGCGAAGGACCTGCGTACCGTCGGCGTCGGCGCCGGCCAGATGAGCCGCGTGTACTCGGCGCGTATCGCCGGCATCAAGGCGAACGACGCGGGGCTGGTCGTGCCGGGCTCGGTGATGGCGAGCGACGCGTTCTTCCCGGTCCGCGACGGCATCGACGCCGCTGCGGAGGCCGGCATCAAGGCGGTCATCCAGCCCGGCGGCTCGATGCGCGACGCCGAGGTGATCGCCGCGGCCGACGAACACGGCCTCGCGATGGTGTTCACCGGCATCCGCCACTTCCGGCACTGACGCCGGCTTCGCGCGGGGAGCGGCAGTTTCCCGCGCATGCCCCGATATTCCCTGTCGCTGCTCCTCTTCGTCGCCGCGGCCGCCTCGGCGCGCGCGCCGGCACCGCCGACGACGACCGACGCCGTCGCCGACCGCGAACTGCTGCGGCTGCTGTCGTCGCAGTACGACGCCAAGGCGCGCCTGCGCGGCGGCTGGACCGCGCGCGGCGACACGGTCACGACGCGCAGCCTCTGCGCCGATTCGGGCGCGCGGCGCGGCGACCGGTTCGTCGCGGTGTGCAGCACGCCGGCGGACGTCGGCGGCGGGCGCGTCGACCTGTTCATCGTCGAGCCGCCGGCGACGCCGCGCGGGCGCGCCCGCATCCGCGCGCGCTTCCGTGGCGTCGACCACGACCCGGCCGATGCGGTGCGATTGATGGCGATCGCGCCCGATCGGCTGGCCTTCGTCCTCGACACCACGACCCGGAGCGCCGGCCGCACGCGCGCGTCGCATTCGCTCTACGCCGAGCGCGCGGACGGCCTGCGCCGTCTTCTCACCGTCGGCACGCGCCTCGACGACACCGCGGCCTGCGCGTCCGCCGCCGGCTCGGCGGGACGGCGCTGCCGTGAGCGCCGGGTGGACCTCACCTGCACCCTGCGCGCCGATACCTCGCGCGTGGATGCGGCCGCCTGGCCGCTCGAGCTGCACGTCAGCGGGCGCCGCGGCGGCGACGCGATCGACCGCGTGCTGCCGATTCCGCACGACGCCTACGGCTACCGCGTGTCCGCGCGCGTGCTCGACACGCAGGCCTGCGACGGCACCGACTGAGCGGGCGGCCGCGGCGGTCGCGTAAACTCCCCCGTCCCCACGCAGACCCGCCACAGGCATGAAGATCCTCGTCATCGGTTCCGGCGGCCGCGAGCACGCCCTCGCGTGGAAGCTGGCGCAGTCGGCGCGCATCTCGCAGGTGCTGGTGGCCCCGGGCAACGCGGGCACGGCGCGCGAGGACAAGTGCCGCAACGTCGACATCGGCGCCACCGACATCGACGCGCTGCTCGCGCTGGTGCAGCGCGAGGGCATCGCGGTCACCGTGGTCGGGCCCGAAGCGCCGCTGGTCGCGGGCGTGGTCGATCGCTTCCGCGCCGCGGGGCACCGCATCTTCGGCCCCACGGCCGCCGCCGCGCAGCTCGAGGGCAGCAAGGCCTTCGCCAAGGATTTCCTCGCCCGCCATGGCATCCCCACCGCGCATTACGCGGTGCACACCGACGTGGACGCCGCGCTCGCCTACGTGCGCGAGAAGGGCGCGCCCATCGTGGTCAAGGCCGATGGCCTGGCGGCGGGCAAGGGCGTGATCGTCGCGATGACGCAGGACGAGGCCGAGGCCGCGGTGCGCGACATGCTGGCCGGCAACGCGTTCGGCAACGCCGGCTCGCGCGTGGTCATCGAGGAATTCCTCGACGGCGAGGAAGCGAGCTTCATCTCGATGGTCGATGGCGCGACCGCGCTGCCGATGGCCACCAGCCAGGACCACAAGCGCGTCTTCGACGGCGACACCGGCCCCAACACCGGCGGCATGGGCGCGTACTCGCCGGCGCCCGTGGTCACCCCCGAGGTGCACGCGCGGATCATGCGCGAAGTGGTCGAGCCGACCGTGCGCGGCATGGCCGCCGACGGCGTGCCGTTCACCGGCTTCCTCTACGCCGGCCTGATGATCGACAAGGCCGGCGCGCCGAAGGTGATCGAGTTCAACGTGCGCTTCGGCGATCCGGAAACGCAGCCGGTGATGCTGCGGCTGGCGTCGGACCTGATGGACCTTGTCGAGGCGGCGATCGCGGGCCGCCTGCACACGGTCTCCGCCGAATGGGATCCGCGCGCATCGCTCGGCGTGGTGATGGCCGCGGCGAACTATCCCGACACGCCGCGCACCGGCGACGTGATCAACCAGTGGGACGTGCCGGAGGAACCCGGCACCAAGGTGTTCCATGCCGGCACCAAACTCGTCGGCGAACACGTCGAAACCGCCGGCGGCCGCGTGCTGTGCTGCTGCGCGCTGGGCGCCACCGTCGCGGAGGCACAGGCGCGCGCGTATTCGCTGGTCGCCGGCATTTCGTGGGACGGCGAATTCCATCGCCACGACATCGGCTGGCGCGCGATCGAACGCGAGCGCGCGGCGGGCTGAGCCCCAGCCGCCGCGTCAGCCGATGGCGACCGCGGCCGTCTTGAGCGGCAGGCGCAACTCGAACGTGGAGCCCTGCCCCGGCCCCGGGCTGGAGGCCGTGAGGCTGCCGCCGTGCAGCTGCGCCAGACTGCGCGCCAGCGACAGGCCGATGCCGAGCCCGCCGTAGTGCCGCTCGGGCGTGGTGTCGGCCTGCGCGAACAGGTCGAACACGCGCGCGATCAGCGCGGCGTCCATGCCGACGCCGGTGTCGTGCAGGCGCACCACCGCCTCGTCGCGCTCGATCGTCGACACCAGGGTGATGTGTCCGCCCGGCGGCGTGTACTTCGCCGCGTTGTTGAGCAGGTTGGTGAGCACCTGCGTCAGGCGCACCGGATCGGCGTCGAGCACCAGTTCCGGGTTGGCGTCGATCACCTCGAGCTGGTGCGCATGCCGCTGCAGCAGCGGCTGCGTCTGCTCCACCGCCGCGGCGATGACGTCGCCCAGGCGCACGTCGCGGCGCTGCAGCGCCGAGAGGCCGCGCGTCACGCGCGACACGTCCATCAGGTCCTCGACCAGGTTGCGCATGTGCATCGCCTGGCGGTCGATGATCTCGGTGGCCTGCCGCACGGTCGCCTCGCGCTCGGGCGCCATGCGCAGCAGCTGGACGGCGGTGACGATCGGCGCCAGCGGGTTGCGGAGTTCATGCGCGAGCGTCGCCAGGAACTGGTCCTTCTGGCGGTCGGCCTCGCGCAGTGCGGCCTCGCTGCGCTCGAGGAGCTGCTGCGCGCGCTTGAGGTCATCGATTTCGGTGCAGGTACCCATCCAGCGCGTGATGCGGCCATCGGCATCACGCACCGGCAGCGCGCGCCCGAGCACCCACTGGTAGACGCCGTCGCGGTCGCGCAGGCGGTACTCGACGTTGTAGGGCTCGCCGGTGGCCAGGCTGTGACGCCAATGCGACCAGGCCATGGGTTGGTCGTCCGGATGGAACATGCCGGCCCAGCCTTCGCCATCGGTGGACCCGACCGGCATGCCGGTGAAGTCGTACCAGCGCTGGTTGTAGTAGTCATGGAAGCCGTCGGGCCGCGTCGACCAGATCATCTGCGGCACGAGGTCGGCGATGGTGCGGAAGCGCGCCTCGCTCTCGCGGGCCGCGGCGAGCGCCGCATGGCGATCGGTCACGTCGCCGCCCTGCACGAACACCGTATCGATCCGCCCCGATGTGTCGCGCACCGGCTGGTAGACGAAGTCCACGTAGCGCGTTACTCGTCCACCGTTGCCATCGTCGAGCGCCACGGCCACGTCGCGCCCGGCATAGGCCTCGCCGGTGGTACGCACGCGGTCCAGCAGGTCGATGAATCCCTGCTCGACGACCTCGGGCAGCACGTCGCGCAGGCGCTGACCGACGAAGCCACGCTTGCCCACGAGCGCTTCGTACGCCTCGTTGGCGCGCTCGAACACGTAGTCCGCGCCGCGGAGCACCGCCATGAAGCCCGGGGCCTGCGCGAAAAGGTCGTCGACGAAGTCGAGCTGTGCCGACAGTCGCAGGTTGTCGCGCTGCACGGCGGCCGCGCGCGACAGCACGCCGCCCTCGAGCTGCTCCTGCGTCAGCCCCGTGGCTTCGCGTGCGGTCCGCAGCGCCTGGCGCAGCCGGTGCGACTCGGTGACGTCCATGGTGTGCTGCATCACGGCGACGACTTTCCCGCTCGCATCGCGCACCGGCGTGTGGGTGGCGCTCCAGAACCGGGCGTCGACGACTGGGCCGTCGGGTGTGTCGACGGTGATCGTGTAGGGAATCAGGGCCAGCGTCTCGCGCTCGCCGGTTTCGAACGTACGCTCGAGCGAGCGGCGCAGGATGCCCGCCTGCGATGTGCCGTCGCATTCGACATCGCCCGGAAACAGGTCGAACAGGTAGCGCCCGATCAGCTGCTCGCGGCTGACGCCGCAGAGCAGTTCGTAGGCCCGGTTGGCCTCGATGTAGCGCAGCTCGCGGTCCAACACCATGTAGGCGTTGGGCGAGTGCTGGAACAGCGCGTCAAACGGAAGGGCCACGGGCGGTTCCACAGGCGTAGAGGCGTAGTATGAAGCCTCTCGCCGCCCTTGCTCGCGCCGCCTATCACCTTCCGTGCGCGTGCGTACGTCGCCGGCTCCACGCGCGCCGCGGCCCCGCAAAAAAAAGCGGGGCTTTCGCCCCGCCTCCTTGTCGATCGCGACCTCCGGACTCAGCGCCTGGCAGGCGTTGACCCCTGCTCGCGCTCGCGCTCGGCGGTGGAACTCGCGCTGATGACGGACGGCCCCTCGTGGCCCTTCAACTGCGGCGGACCGTCAGCGGCCGGCTTGCCGACCGCACCGGTGCGCGCGTCCGGGAGGTTGCCACCTGTCGTGCGGTCGGTGGGCGAGGTCACGCGCTTTTCGCTGTGGGTTTCGTTTGAACGGTTCATAAGTATTTCCCGGTGGCGACCCGACGAGGTCGCGGAAGGCCGAAGCCTGGAGCTTCCTAGGAAGCGAGAGCCCGACGCGGCGATGCGGCGTCAGAGGTGCGGCCGGGATCGTTGCTGGCGAATCGGTGCGGGCCCAAGCTGCGCGCGCGGGGGGGACGGTCGCGTGACAGCAGCGGACACCGCGCTTGCAACGCTCAGCGGCGTTGAGGTCTCGCACGCCCACCGCCGGTGCGCCGTTTCGTCGCGGCACGCTCGCGCCAGGCGGCCATCTGCACGATGAGCCCGGGCGGCTCCAGCGCCATTCGCGGCGCGAGCCTTTCCGGCGGCGACGGCGGCTCGGCAGCGCACGCGGGCGGGTGGGGCCACCCCTCATTGGTCGCGCGGTGCCATTGGGCGTCATCCAGCGCCTGCCGGGCGATGTCGACGGGTCGGTCGTCGGGGGTATCGATACTCATGGGGGCGTTCCGCGACGCATGCCTCGCGCATGCACCGCGACCGTCGCCCTGTGCGGGTTACGCCCTCGCGACGACGCGTGCCGCATACCGTCGCGCCTGTGCTCACCTGCAAGTAACAGGGCAAGGAGGACGTTGATGCTGCGGCGTCCTCCCGGCCGCAGTACCTGTCGAAAGGTGCCAGAAGGGAGAAGGCAGTAAGGAGGCCCCGGTCATCGACCGGGGCTTCTGCCTGGAACCACCGAACCACCCCCGCGCATCCGCAGGAGAATTCCGATGCGCTTCGATATCTACGGGCGCACCGATGGGCTGCGCATCGTTGTCCCCTCGGTGCTGCCGCTGCCTTCGGGACTGGCCACCGAGGGTCCCCTCGTCAGCATTGGAACGGTTGCTCTGTCATTCGCCGCGCTCACGCCGGGGCTTTCGCATGCGATCGCGCTGTCCGGCTTCGGCGTCGCAGGCGACCTGGACGACGCGATGATCGATCTCGCACTGCGCGAGCCGGGGCCCGCGGGCGAGCGCTGGTGAGCGCCGCCCCCCGCGCACTCAGTAACCGCCGAAGCTGCCCGCCGCGCCCGGGAACACGACCGGGCTCTCGGTGCCGTCCTTGGCCACCGCCGCCACCCCGAAGAAGTAGTTGTCGATCACTACGTTCTTCAGCGTGTAGGCGGTCACGTCGCCGACGAAGCGCGAATGCGTCCACTGTGGGTCGGTGGTCAGGCGCCAGTAGACCCGGTAGCCGGCGAGGTTCGGCGCCTGCTGGGCGCTGGGCCGCGTCCACGACAGCTTCGTATCGGCCGAGACCGCGCCCTCGATCTTCACCCCCGCCGGCGGCGGCGGCGCCCAGGCCATGCCGGCCAGGCTGACGGCGTCCAGCGCGGTGAGCTTGGCGGCGTAGCGGAAGTCCACGCCCTCGATCACGTCGCCGTAGGTGCGGCCGTTCTCGGTGCGCAGGTCCTGGTGCTGGCGGTCGTAGTTCTCGTTGGTCTCCATGACGCGCACGCCGGGGTAGCCGGCCTCGTTGAACGGCCGGTGGTGGCCGCCGCGCCCGAAGCGGTCGAGCCGGTAGACCATCATCACGTCGAGGTTGGGCACGTACTCGGCCATGCGGTCGATGTAGCGGCCGAGGTTGCGGCTGGGCGAATCCAGTTCGCCGCCCTCGAAGCGGCGCTGCTTGGCTTCGTCCGCCGTCTCGACGATGCGGGTGCCTTCGGAGAACACGCGCGCGGTGGTGTTGTCGACGACGCCGTTGATGCCCGACGAGTTGCCGATCATGTCGTTGTTGAGCTCGGCCTCCAGCCGCCAGCCCTGCTTCTTGGCCTCGGCGGCGACGAAGCGGCCGCCGAACAGGCCCTGCTCCTCGCCCGATAGCGCCGCGTAGACGATCGACGCGGGGAACCGGTACTTCGTCAGCACGCGCGCGGCTTCCAGCGTGCCGGCCATGCCCGAGGCGTTGTCGTTCGCGCCTGGCGCGTCGGCAGTGGCGTTCATGACGTCGCTGACGCGCGAGTCGATGTCGCCGCTCATCATCACGTAGCGGTCGGGGTCGGCCGTGCCGCGCTGGATCGCGATCACGCTGGTCACCTCCAGCGGCCCCGGGATGCGCGGCTCGCCCTGCACGGTGCCGGTGACGTAGCGCACCTCCAGGCAACCGCCGCAGGCCTTCGAGATGCGCTCGAACTCGTCGTGGATCCAGCGCGTGGCCGCGCCGATGCCGCGGGTGTCGGATTTCTGGTCGGACAGCGTGTGGCGCGTGCCGAACGACACCAGCTTGCGCACGTCGGCCTCGATCCGCGCGGGCGACGGCGCGCTGCCGATGTCGTAGAGCTCGGGCTTGGACGCGGGCGGTGCCACCTGCGCGACGGCAGGCAGGGCGATCAGGCAGGCGGTGGCGATGGCGGTGCGGCGCATGGTGACCTCGGTCGTTGAGGCACCGAGCGTAGCCAATGCCGCGTGCGGCGTCCGCGAGCGCGCTCACGCGACGGCGGCGTGCACGGTGCCCGGTGCCGATTCCGTACCATCGACGCGTGCCGACCCGCGCCGCCCCCCTGCCCACGCCGCCGCCCGCGCCCCGCCGTTTCCTGGGCTCGCCGGGCGCGCAGTCGCTGCTGGTCTTCGTGATCACGCTGCTGGTCACCGGCGCGCTGGTGGCCGGCGTAGCGATGAGCATCCGGCGGCAGGACCGGCTCGCCTTCGACTACGAGGTCGAGCGCACGCGCGAGGCGATCGAGCAGCGCCTTACGGTGACGGGCAACCTGCTGCGCGGCACGGCCGGCCTGTTCGAGGCCAGCCACGAGGTGACCAGCGACGAGTTCCGCCGCTACGTCGACACGCTGCAGCTGCGCACGCGCTACCCCGGCATCCTCGGCATCGGCTTCGCGCGCTGGCTGCCGCCGGAGGACGTCGCGTCGTTCGAGGCCGGCGTACGCGCGCAGGGCCGGCCCGGGTTCCGCGTATGGCCCGAAGGCCCCCGGCCGCTGATGTCGAGCATCGTCTTCCTCGAGCCGATGGACCGCCGCAATGCCGCGGCGATCGGTTTCGACATGCTCACCGAGCCCACGCGCCGCGCGGCGATGCTGGCTGCCCGCGAGCGCGGCGAGCTGGTCGCGTCGGGCAAGGTGACGCTGGTGCAGGAGATCGACCCCGCGAAGCAGGCGGGCTTCCTGATGTACCTGCCGGTGTACGCGCACGAGGAGGACGGCGCGCGCTCGGGCTTCCTCGGCTTCGTGTACTCGCCGCTGCGCGTCGGCGACCTGCTGGCCGGCACGCGCGGGCCGGGCGCCAAGCGCATCGACTACGCGCTGTACGACGGTGACCGCGCCGAGCCGTCCGCGCTGCTGCGCGACACCCGCCAGCGCGGCGAAGCGCCCGGCCGGCTGACGGCGGAGCGGCGCCTGCTCGTCGGCGGGCGGCCGTGGCGGGTGCGCTATTCCAGCCGCCCCGCGCTCGACGATCTCTCGCAGCGCTGGCTGGTGCCGTGGCTGGCGCTGGCCGCGCTCGCCGCCAGCGCGCTGCTGGCCTCGCTGAGCTGGCTGCAGGGGCGGGCCCGCGTGCGTGCCGAGGCGGCGGTGGCGGCCGAGCGCGTGGTCGCGCTCACCCTGCACCGCGAGCGCGAGTGGCTGGGCGCGACGCTCTCGAGCATCGACGACGCGGTGATCGCGGTGGACGCCGGCGAACGCGTGACCTGGATGAACCCCGTGGCGGAACGGCTCACCGGCTGGTCGCGCCACGACGCGCTGGGCCAGCCGTTCGGCGCGGTGGTGCACCTGCTGCGCACCGGCGACGAGGCCACCGCCCCCGACGGCCTGCACGGCCGCGGCGGCGCCATGCTGCGCGCGCGCGATGGCGAGGTGCGCCCGGTCGACCACAGCCGCGCGCCGATCCGCGAGGCCAACGGCGAAACGTCCGGCGCCGTGATCGTCATGCACGACGCCTCCGAGCGGTATCGCACCGAGGCCGAGCTGCGCGAGAACGACCGCCGCAAGGACGAGTTCCTCGCCATGCTCGCGCACGAGCTGCGCAATCCGCTGGCGCCCATCAGCACCGCCGCCACGCTGCTGCGCATGCCGCAGCTCGACGCCGCCCGCGTGCAGCACGCGAGTGCGGTGATCCTGCGCCAGGTCGGCCACATGACCGAGCTCGTCGACGACCTGCTCGACGTGTCCCGCGTGACGCGCGGACTGGTGCAGCTCGATCGGGAAGTGTTCGACGTGCGCGAGGCGGTGCGCGCGGCGGCCGAGCAGGTCAACGCGCTGATCGAGCGCCTGCACCACGTGCTGGTGCTCGACCTCGGCGACGCGCCGCTCCACGTCGACGGCGACCGCACGCGGCTGACTCAGGTGGTCGCCAACCTGCTCAACAACGCGGCCAAGTACACGCCGCCGGGCGGGCGCATCCGCGTCGACGCGCACGCGCTCGACGGGCAGGTGATGCTGCGCGTGGAGGACACCGGCATCGGCATGGACGCCGCGCTGCTGCCGCGCGTGTTCGACCTGTTCACCCAGGCCGAGCGCAGCCTCGACCGCTCGCAGGGCGGCCTCGGCATCGGCCTGGCGCTGGTGCGCAGCGTGGTGGAGCTGCACGGCGGCCACGTGCGCGCGCTGAGCGCCGGCCCGGGCCGCGGCAGCGCGTTCGAGGTGGTGCTGCCGCGCGCCGTCGCGCCGGCGTCGCCGATCGCCGCCGCGGCCGGCCCCGCCCCGCGTGCGCCCGGCGCCGCGCTGCGCATCGTGGTGGTGGACGACAACGACGATGCCGCGCAGACGCTCGCGCTGCTGCTGCAGACGCTCGGCCACCACGTGCGCACGTATCCCACCGCCGAGGATGCCGAAGCCGCGCTCGACCCCGCGACCGATGCCTACATCCTCGACATCGGCCTGCCCGGCATCAGCGGCTACGAGTTCGCGCGTCGCCTGCGCGCCGATCCGCGCAGCGCGCATGCCGCGCTGTTCGCGCTGTCGGGCTACGGCCAGCAGGCCGACCTCGAGGCCTCGCAGGACGCCGGCTTCGCCGAGCACTTCGTCAAGCCGGTGGAGGCCGACCGCCTGCTGCGCGCGCTGGCGACGGTCACCGGATCGACGCCCGACTCCTGAGCGCCGCGCAGCCGCGATGCGTGCGCCTCGCGCACGCGATCAGCCCAGCAGCGACGCCAGCTGCAGCACGCCGAAGATCAGCCCGCCGATCAGCGCGCCCACCGCGGTGCCGGTGTAGCGGATGAACTGCAGGTCGCTGCCGACCGCGAGCTCCATCTCGTACGTCATCTCGTCGGCACTCCAGCGGTGGATGCGGTCGACGATGAAGCCGCGGATGGTCTCGCGGTGTTCCTCGATCAAGGGTTCCACCGTCTCGCGCACCGCGGTGCCGATCCACTCGCGCATCGCCTCGTCCTGCAGCAGGCGTGCGCCCACCGCAGCGATGCCCGCGGCGACACGCTCGGCGATCACCGAGTCCTCCTTCGCCGCGTCCTCGTCGACCCAGCGCACCAGGTCCATCAGCAGGCCGCGCAGGTAGGCGCGGAACTCGGGGCCGTCGATCAGGCGGTCGCGGTATTGCTCGACGTCGGCGCGCAGCCGCGCATCGGTGCGCAGCCGCCCCACCAGCGCCTGCACCTGGCGCTCCACGTACTGGCGCACCTCATGGTCCGGGTCCTCGGCCATTTCGCCGACCAGGTCGATGCCGGCCGAGATCAGGCGGTTCGCCGCGTACTGGTCCGCGCCCAGCCAGCTCATCACCCGCCCCACCTCGCGGCCGACGCGGCGCTTGACCTCCTCCTGCATCTCGGGCGACTGCAGCTTGTCGGAGAGGAAGCGCAGCAGGTCCGTCACCAGCGCCTGGTGGCGGCCGTCGGCGGTGAAGCGCTCGATGCCGAGCGCGGCCAGCCCCGACAGGTCGACCGTGCGCAGCTTCTCGCGCGAGAGATCGTGCGCGAAGCGCAGCAGGCGATCATCCGAAAGCACGTCGAGGACCTTCGACAGCCCGCGCGCCACCGCCCGCCCCACCTTCCGCCCCGTCACCGGGTCGGCCAGCCGCCGCGCCAGCGCCGAGCCGAGGTCGGCCTCGCGCAGCTTCTCCGCCACCTGCTCGCGGCCGAGGAAATGGTTGCAGACGAAGTCCGCCAGGCTCTCGCCGATCGCGTCCTTGCGCGTGGGGATGATCGCCGTGTGGGGAATCCAGCGCTGCCCGAGCGGATGCCGGAACAGCGCGACCACCGCGAACCAGTCGGCCAGCCCGCCCACCAGCGCCGCCTCGGCCATCGCCGCGAGCAGGCCGAGCGACCAGTGGTTGACATGCTGCTGCGCGATGCGCGCGGCGAGCAGCACCAGCGCGGCGAAGACGAGCAACGCGGCGGCGATGCGCTTGCGGCGGCACAGGGCGGTGAGGCGAGGGTCGGTGAGTGGCTCGGACAAGGTAATCGAGCTCAGGTAGCGGTTTGAGGCTGATTACCCTATCGAACATCCATGTAGCGAGAGCGGCACGGTGACGGGCGTGAGCACAGCACGTGCCATGCTGGGCTCGTTCTTGCACCGAAGGCGACGCCAAGTCGGCGCATGCACGCCAAGGTGTTACCAGTTGGTTTTGATTGCCGATAGCGGGAACGATTTCGTCAAAAAATTAGTGGTGTCTTCGACCAGTCCGTGCAATGCAGACGTTCGCCAGACGATGCCTATGTCGGACTCCGCGTTAACGCGGCCGCTGTAGATGCCCAGAAGACGTGTAACTGGGCCGTCGAACACCGCAGAGTTCCCGCCTTCCAGCGCGACCATTCCGCCGGATCGATGGGCGATGACGGCGGAGCCCGACTGACCCTGTCTGCTACGGCAGTCGATATAAAAAATCGGCAAATCACTCGCATTGACTCCGACTTGCGGCTCGCTCGCCACAAATCCAGTCGCCCATATCGGAAGCATCCCTCCGGTGGACATTCCAAATGGGAATCCGACAACGCTCACAATGTCTCCGGGAGCGACGGCGATCCTGGGCTCGTCCGTCAGCTCGTACGGATACAAGTCCACCCCTTCGATATTCTTGAGGGGCAGCGCAACCACATCTGCGCGGCGGCCATGCAGCGGATGCTCTCTCCAGAGCGGCGCCCCGTCTAAAGCGAATAGCGGCTCCTGCCGTGCTTCCCAGACGCCCAGGCGCCCCGACACGTGGTGGTGAATCACAATATTGTCGGGCACGCCGCCGGTTTTAGACAGAAGCTCGCCGGAATCATTTCGACGACCGGTAACGTTGTGCCGGTTGGTTAGGAGAAACGCCGTCGCCCCATTCCTTACGACGAAGCCGGTCCCGGTGGAAAGTATTCGGTCGCCAAATCTCATTTCGCAAAGGAGCGACTTCACACTTGGCAACTGCACTGCCGGCATTTTTCTAGTCAATCTCATTACGGGAGGCCTGTCCGTCGAAGCACCATAATCCGCTGCTGTCCATGTCTGCTTAAGCTCGAACGCAATTGTCGGCGCCGCTAGGCCCAGCACGCGTCATGCTGGGCTCAATGCACGATCCGCGATCGCTAGTCGCTTGGGATCTGACCTTCCCCTGCTTTAGCCCGGACATCGTCGTGGAGTGTCTGCCCGCCAAGTCGCTTCCATTCGAGCCAGCCGTTCGTCGCACTGCCTGTAACACAGTCACCGGCACCGCTCGGGGTCTGGAACAACACATCGCGTTCGAACCTAATCTGGTCGCCTTGAACAGTAATCGCACCTTGGCGGAGCAACTTCTCCCGCGCACTGTGCTTGTAGGAAGGCGTCGTTTGTAGCGGACCTGTCGAGCCCTTAAGCACCACGAAACCCTCTTCCGTGTACTGGCCACGAGCTTCAGCACCCCGCCGAATGCAGCGGTAAATGTCATCTTCGGCGGGCGCACTGCCCACCGCGCTGCGTTCAGCCTTCTTCGAGAGCTCCTCGAAGAGCGGATGACCGAGCGTCGCGAGAAGAACCCGAAGCGTCTCGTGGATTTCTGCGCAGTCGGCTTGTAGTGGAGCAGGCGTGTGTGGACGCGCCCCTGTGTTGCCATTGTCCAAGGCGTACCTACCGACCTGGCCGGCACGTTGCAGGGAAAGCCATTCCAAGTACGTCGCGTGCGTATTGGTCAGACTGTTGGTAAGGGAAACAGCGACGACTGCGCGATTCCAGAATGACTTCGCCGAGTTGTGCTGGATCAATCGCGTCTTCAACGAGCCGGTCTGGCCAATGTAGGCCTTCGGCCCGTCGTCATCCTCACCGAAGAGGAAATAGACGCCAACCTGGTCCGCTTCCGGCATCCTCAGGAACTCGGCTAGCAGGCTCCGTGGAACTTCGATGACGCGCACGATGCGCGTGGTGATCTCCGCGACCCTGATCCCTTGCGGATCGCCCAAAGGAAGAAATATCTGAATGGTCTGCGGGTGTGAGGTCATCGGGTGTTTTTCTGATTCGCAATGGGCTCAAGCGTCGAGCGGGAGGTCATTGAGATGGCTCCTGATGTCACGCCACGCGGGCATGACCCGGTTCAACAGTCGCACGAAACCGGGCCCGTGGTTGGGAAATCGAAGGTGCGCCATCTCATGGAGCACCACGTAGTTCAGACACTCCAGGGGGGCCGCCGCAAGGCGAGTGTTGAGACGAATTGATCCGGCCCGCGGTGTGCAGCTTCCCCACTTCGTTCGCATGCGTTGTACGTGCAGGCGGCGGACGTGTACTGCGAGCACATCCTCCCAACGACCGATGGCGTCGCGTGCGGCCTGGCGCACCTGCGACCGATACCAGCGCTCAAGCAAGTCGCCTCGTTCCTCTGCTGACGTGCCCGACCGTACGTGCAAGTCCAGGGAGCGGTGACGGCGCACGACTACAGGGGGCCCGTCTCCCTCCACGATGTTCAGCAGGTATCGCCTGCCCCAGAGAAAGTGGCTCTCCCTCGGTACGTACGTCTTGGCGGGAAGCCGGCGCTGCGACCGCATCTTCCGTTGCTCCCGCCTGATCCAGGGCAGGTGCCCGATCACAAAGAGACGTATCGCCTCCATTTCCAGGCGGCGGGGCGCGGCGACTCGCACCCGGCCATCCGGCGGGTAGACACTCAGGTGCAGATGGCGGATGGGCTTGCGCTCCACCTGCACCGCAAGTGCACCGAGCTGCAGCACCTCCACGGTCAGTACTCGAGCTGCTGCTTGACGATGGTAAACAGTCGCTCTACCTCAGCCTCATTTCCGAGCAGTTGATACATCGCCTGCTTGATGATGTTTTCCTTCGGGATCGAGCCACGCCAGCCCGCTGGACGGACCTCACGGATGGCCGTATCGAGTTGCAGCGCAAGGCTCATCTTCGGGTCGCCGTAGGTCGCGCTAGGCTCGGCCTGCTTGGCGCCCGATGCCTCTTCTGCAGCGATGTTGTTGTACAGAGCCCGCTTCCCGGGCGTGTCTAGTTCCGCGATGCCATCGATCGAGATGCCGGCCCGAACCTGCTTGGCGATGTCAGCGATCTTCTTCAAATACTCCTCGTAGGCGATGGCCTTCTCCCGTCGCAGCCGGATCACCTCGTCGAGCAGAGCCGACATGCGCTCATAGAAGGCAGGATCGCTCGCCTCTACCTTGATGATGTGGCTGCGAACGTTGTTCTCGATCATTTCGGCCACTGCTTCGTGGTTGCCTTTCATGCTGCCGAGCCGATCATGGATCGCCTCGGCGATGCCGGTCTTGACGATCAGGTCCAGCAGGCCGATGCCGTCGAACGGAGAAATGGTGCGCGGCTGCTCGGCTTGGACGTAGGTGTCCAGCAGGTGCCGCATGTCCGCCTCGTAGGGTTTGAGGTCGAGCGCCTCACCGCTGGCCAGGCGCACGGTCTCACGGACATCGGCGTAGTGCTTGACCAGCTTGCCGATACGCGCCGACTCCTCGGCCGTGTAGCCGGCAGCGGTGAGGTCGTCAGCTAGATTGGCGTAAGCACGGGTCAACGCCGCGACACCCTTGTAAAGCGCAGCACGGCGCGGTTCCCGCTCGCGGAGATCGGTCGAGATCTCGGTGTTTCCGCAGAAGTAGTGAATGTGCTGCAGCTCGCCACCGGGCTCGGAAACACCCTCGCACAGCATGTGCAGCTGCTCCAGCGCATCGTCCAGGCGCTCGCGCCCCTTCTGCAGGCGGTCATGCAGCATGACCTCCGGGTCAGCGCCCCCCGCGCTGTGGTCAAGCTCGGAGCTGTACACCGCGATCGCGTTCTCGACCTTCTTGAACAGGTCCTTGTAGTCGACGATGTAGCCGAACTCCTTGTCCTCGCCATCGAGCCGGTTCGTGCGGCAGATGGCCTGGAACAGGCCGTGGTCCTGCATGGACTTGTCGATGTAGAGGAAGGTGCAAGGCGGTGCGTCGAAGCCGGTCAGCAGCTTGTCCACCACGACCAGCAGCTGCATGTTTGCCGGCTGCTTGATGAAGCGCGCCTTCGCCTGCTCCTCGTAGGTTTCCGTCCGGCTCATACCCGGCCGGGGCTCGATGTCCTTCAGCAGCTCGGTGTAGGTGTTGTAGATGAACTGCTGGTCGGTCTCGGTGTTGGCGCCGGTCTCGTCGAGGGTGACGTGCCGGGCCTGGGGATCGTAGGACGTGACCACCGCGCAGCGGCCCTTGAACGGACTCGCCTGCAGCAGGCTGTAGTAGCGGCAGGCCTCGTAGATGCTGGACGCCACCAGGATCGCATTGCCCCGGCCGCTGCTCAGGCGCGGTCGCTTCTTGAAGTCGAGGATGATGTCCTGGATGACCTTGCGCAGCCTCGACTCCGAGCTCAGCACCCGCTGCATGGTGCCCCACTGCTGGCGCAGCTCGGCCTTTTGCCAGTCGTTGAGACCCTTGGAGACGAGCGCGAACCACTCGTCCACCGCTTCCTGCGAGGTCAGGCGCTGGTCGATGTCGCGGGCCTCGTAGACGAGATCGAGCACCACCTCGTCCTCCACCGCCTCGCTGAACTTGTAGGTGTGGATGTAGCCGCCGAACACCTCCAGGCTCGTCTCGCGGTCTTTCTTCAGCAGCGGCGTGCCGGTGAAGCCGATGAAGACGGCATTCGGCAGCAGTGCCTTCATCACCCGGTGCAGGCGCCCGCTCTGGGTGCGGTGGCATTCGTCCACGAAGACGAAGATCTCGCCGGCCGCCGGACTGGGCTGGCTTTCCAGTTCGCGGATGAAGGCCTCGAAGGCCTTGCTGTCGCGGCCCTTGGCATCCAGCCCGAACTTGTGCACCAGCGAGCACAACAGGCGCGGCGTGGCCTGCGCGAGCTGCTGCATCAAGTTGCGTCCGCTGGTGGTGCGGTGGATGGTTTCGCCCGCCGCCTCGAACACCTGCTTGATCTGCTTGTCCAGCTCGTCGCGGTCGGTAATGACGACCACGCGCGCCTGCGGGTTGTTCTCCAAGATCCATTTGGCCAGCAGCACCATGGTGATGCTCTTGCCGCTGCCCTGGGTATGCCAGAGGATGCCGCCCTGCCGGCGCCGCACATGCTCCTGCGCCGCCTTAATCCCGAAGTACTGGTGAACCCGCGGCAGCTTCTTGATGCCGCCGTCGAACAGCACGAAGTCGTGCATCAGCTCGATCAGGCGGTCCTTGCGGCAGATCTTCAGCAGGTACTTGTCGAGCTTGTAGCCGGCGTTGTCCTGCTCGTCCTCCTTCCAGGCGAGGAACATCTTTTCCGGCGTGCCGACCGTGCCATAGCGCAGGCCCTCCGAATCGTTGCCGGCGAACACGAACTGCACCGTGCTGAAGAAGGCCGCGTTGAACTCGGGCTGCTGGTTGGACAGGCTCTGGCGGATGCCGTCGCCCAGGCTCACGCGGCTGTTCTTCAGCTCGATGACCCCCACCGCGATGCCGTTCACGTACAGCACCAGATCCGGGCGCCGTTCGTGGCCGCCCTTGAGGGTGACCTCCTCGGCGATGACGAAGTCGTTCTCCTCGACGCGAGCCGGGTCCCACTCGATCAGCGGGATGGTCTCGGTGACCTTGCCGGCCTCGACCTTCACGGGCACCCCGTAGCGCAGCAGCCGATAGACCGCGTGGTTGCTGTCGTAGAGGCTGCGGCCGTGGTGGTTGGCCTCGGTGCGCAGGCGCTGGAGCGCCGCCGTGATCTCGGGGCCGGAGTGGCCGCGGCCCTGCAGCCAGGCGGCCAGCCGGCCCTCCTCGATGTTGCTGTTGGCCCGCTCCGACCAGTCGCCCAGGTAGGTGTACCCGAGCCGGTCGCGGAACAGCTCGATGACCCGTTGCTGGGTGGCCCGCTCGGGCTTGCCGACGGTCCCCTCCACGACGTGCTCTCCGCTCACATCCGCCCCCTGTTCATCCGCGGCCGGCAGCGTTGGCCGGCCATGCAGGCCTGCAACGGTATACTGGCCCTGTCCGTTCCGACACCGGAAAACCTCCATGGCCGCCACGCCGCGCACGCCCAAAGCCCCGAGCCGCCGCGAGATCGCGCGCGCCGTGGCGAGCTCGACGGCGATCGAGACGGGCAAGCCGGTGAAGGCACTGGAGAAGAAGCTGCTGGCGCCGCGCCCGGCGCATCTGCGCGAGCTGAAGCTCGCCCGCTGAGGCGTCAGTCCGCGTCACTGCCGAGCGCCTGCGCGACCAGCGCGCGCATCGGCACATAGTCCCCGCCCTGCCCCGTCCGGATCGCCGCAAAGTAGCGCGGCTTGTCCGCGTCCCAGGCGCTGTAGTCGAGTGGTGCGCGCCCGGCCTGCACCGCCATCACGTCGGCCAGCAGGCGCGCGAGCCGGCCGTTCCCCTCGCGGAACGGGTGGATCAGGATCAGTTCGACATGGCAGATGGCGATCGCCTCCGCGAGCGTCATGTCGTCCAGCGCGACGCATGGCGTGTACCGCTGCAGGTATTCGCGCTGGAAGGTGGCAAGCAGCCCCTGCAGCAGAGCGGCGTTGGCGAACATGAAACCGCCCTTGCTGACGTTGACCGTACGCAGCTGTCCCGCCCAGTCGTAGACGTTGCCGAGCCAGCGGCGGCGCCAGTTGAACAGGTCGGCCACCGTCAGTACGCGTTGCGGCAGTTCGTCGACGAGTACGGACGTGTAGAGGTCGCCGAGCAGCAGCAGCGCCGCCTCGGCGATCTCGTCGGCGGCGGCGAGGCCGAGCCGGTTGGCAAGCACCTCGCCGTCGGAGCCGGGCTGGGCGGCACCTTGCACACCGTCAACGCGGTAGCGCCCGCTCACGCTGCGGCGTCCACCGGGAGGCGGATTGCGCCAGTAAGCAGGGCCTGCATCATGCCGTCCTTGAGCTGCCAGGCTTTGGCGAGCTTTCCTTCCAAAGCTCCAATTTCAGCGTCCATTTCCGCCAGAACCAACGCGATCGCCTGCTGCTCCGACAGCTCTGGTAGCGCAAATTCCAGCTTCAGAAGCGCAGTCTTCGAGAGGTTGTAACGCGTTGCTCCCTGCGCCAAAGACTTGACCAGTTCGCGCCCCTGATTGCTGCGGAAGTAATAGGCCAGAAATAGACGGTCGACTGGCGCATTTGATTTGACCCGAAAGCCGAAGCAGAAGCTGTTGAGGTAAAGATCCGGCACATCTACGTCGAGCAGCGAGCACAGCCCAACTTCTTCGGGCGTCTCGGATGAGCCATTGAAGAACAGATCGCCCTTTAAAGCCTTGCTCTGCACTTCCCCCGCTCGGACGTCGACCGCTTGGAACCCATCGACATCGAGCAAGACGCTTGCCATCACACCCATGAAAGTGATGAAGCGAGCTGCACCGTGTCCGAAGTCCTTCTTGACCTTGCCTGTCAGGCCCCCATACGTCGCACCGAATTCCCCAAGCCTGTGTGTCGTCCACTTGTCGGTAAATCCAGGAAGGCGCTTCCTGCCGGTGAGCAGCTCCTGCATGGTGCCTTGCTTGATCTGGCGCTTCTTTGCAAGAAGGTCCCGCAGCGACTGAATCCAAGCATCGGCAGTGGACAGCGCTTCGGATATCCGGTGCTGCTCATTCTTGTCGCTTGGAACAACCACGCGGAACGTATGCGCGTCGCTCCTGTTTAGCGTAGGGACGCCTGAGCCTGACGCAAAACGCTCGAAACCTATTGCGGCGAAAAGGTGGTAGACGAACCGAGGCACGTTGCCACAAAAACTGGTAACCCACAGGCTAGTGTTATGTGGCCAGAAGTCGCCCTCGACATAGTGCACCTTCCCCAGCGTTCCGGACCGCCCAGTCACAACACCGGGGCCTTTCACCATCGCGCGGTTGTGAAAGCTTTCGATTCCGTTGGAGTAAACAACCGGAACCGCTCCTTCCCGGCGTTTTGATCTAGGCAGATCAAAGCCTCGCTGCAATGGCGCCACTTCCCGCAGACTGCACGACACCCAGCCTTTCGGATGGCAGTCGTCGGTCGCCGAAGCACTGAGTGTCACGTCCACGCAAACCCCATGCGTTCCAAGTGGCCGCGTACCTTCGCTTCTATTTGAACAACAAGCTCAGCAGCCCTTGGCAAGGGAGTTGCGTAACGTGCGGCGAGCTCTCGGACACGGGTTGTCAGCTGCTGGCTGACGCGATTCACTTCTCCATGGAGGTCAACCTCGAGCACGGCTAGCCACTTGTCATCAACGACCAGTGACTGGATCTCGCTCTCCTTCAGCGTCGAGTAACGCGCAAGTGCTTTGTGATCAAGCGCGTCATCCGCGTTTTTGATCCGCTTGTCGAGTGCAGCACGCTCGCGATCGAGCGCGAGCCAGCGGTCTAGCACAGCAATCTCATCGGCGACCTCGACGTCTCCGCCAATTTCCTTGAGGCGCTCCTTGATCGCCTTCGCGGTGATCTTGTCGACGCCGCTGAAGGCAGCGTCCTCGCCCGCGTGTTCCTCCTCGAGTTCGGCGATGTGCGCCTCGGTGCTCTCAAGGCGGGCGGCCAGTTCGTCCAGTGCCGCCTGCTCGGCGGCGAAGAAGCGCGCGACGACCAATGCCTTCGGCACCAGGTCGCAAACCCAGCCCTTGTCGATCTGCTTGTCGGGCTTCCCCTTCTTGCCCTTTCGCGTCTCCAGCACACGTTGCGGTTCGGCCTTCCAGCCGTCGGCGGCGATCAGGTAGGCGTCGTCCTGCATGGTGGACGCCCAGTAGTCCATCAGGTGCTGGTAGACCGCGTAGGCGTCCACCAGCGGCCGGCCCCGGTAGTGCTCCAGCAGGCGCTCGCCGAGCCCGTGGATGAGTTCCTTGGGCTGGAAGCCCGAGGCGAGGGCCTTCAGTCGCTGCGCCTCGGCATCGCGCCATTCGGCGAAGTTGGCGTTCATGCCGTCCACGAAGGCCTCGAACTGCGGGTGGCCGTGGATGGTCGCGCGGATCTCGGCCTGCGGGACTGCGAGGTCGACGTAGCCCGGGCGGTTCGGGCGGAACAGCGCCTCGCGCAGCTGCGGGCAGACATCCCAGTACGGCTGCAGCGCGTCGATGTCGGCTTCCGGGATGCCGCCGTTGAGGTGCGCCTCGATGTCCTGGCGGTCCTCGGGCGGCTGGCTGTCGATGTAGCGTGGCAGGTTGAGGTTGTAGTCGTTCCGCTCGATCTCGTCGAAGCCGACCACGCGCGCATAGCGCGGGTCGCTGCCATCCTGGCGGGCGAAGGCGTCGACGATGCGGTGGATGTCGCGCTCGCGCAGGCGGTTCTTAGCGCCGTCCTTGATGAAGCCGGCGCTGGCGTCGACCATGAAGATGCCGCGCCG
Source organism: Cognatilysobacter segetis (assembly GCF_004359965.1). Lineage (GTDB taxonomy): Bacteria > Pseudomonadota > Gammaproteobacteria > Xanthomonadales > Xanthomonadaceae > Cognatilysobacter > Cognatilysobacter segetis. The sequence continues at coordinate 28,407 of NZ_SMRQ01000020.1, forward strand.
CGCCGCCGCGCCCTGCTTGTCGATCACGAGGATGCAGGCCGGGATTCCGGTGCCGTAGAACAGGTTGGCGGGCAGGCCGATGATGCCCTTGATGTACCCCTTGCGGACCAGGTTGCGGCGGATGACCGCCTCTGCATTGCCACGGAACAGCACGCCGTGCGGCAGGATGCAGGCGCCGTGGCCAGTGCTCTTGAGCGAGCGGACGATGTGCAGCAGATAGGCGTAGTCGCCCTGCTTGGCCGGCGGAATGCCGAAGGCCTCGAAGCGGTTGAAGGGGTCGCGCTCGGGGTCGAGGCCGGTGCTCCAGCGCTTGTCGCTGAAGGGGGGATTGGCGACCACGTAGTCGAAGGTGCGCAGCTGTTCGCCGTCACGGAACTTGGGATCGGTAAGGGTGTTGCCCTGCCGGATCTCCGCCTCCGGATAGCCGTGAAGGATCATGTTCATGCGCGCCAGGCCACTGGTGGCGGCGTCCTTCTCCTGACCGTACAGGGTGATGTGCGCACGGGCGGCGTCGGCGACCTTGAGCAGCAGCGAACCCGACCCGCATGTGGGGTCGTATGCCGTGGTGTCCGGCCGGGTGTCGGCCTCGTGGATGCCGATCACCTGCGCCATGATGCGGCTGACTTCCGCCGGCGTGTAGAACTGGCCCTTGCTCTTGCCACTCTCGGTGGCGAAGTGGCGCATGAGGTACTCGTAGGCGTCGCCGAGGATATCGTCGCCATCGGCGCGGTTCTTCGAGAAGTCGAGCCGCTTGTCCTCGAAGATGGCGATGAGGTTGGTCAGGCGCTCGACGCGCTCCTGGTCGTCACCAAGCTTGGTGGGATCGTTGAAGTCCGGAAAGTCGGTGAGCCGGTTGTCCTCCATCAGCGGCCCGACGATCTTCTTGTTGATGTCGTCGCCGATGTTCTTGCTGCCCTTGAGCTTCACCATGTCGGCGAAGCTTGCGCCCTCGCGGACCTTGATCGGCGCGAAGCGCTGCCCGGCGTAGCGGTCGCTGATGTATTTGATGAACAGCAGGGCCAGGACATAGTCCTTGTACTGGCTGGCGTCCATGCCGCCGCGGAGTTCATCGCAGCTGGCCCAGAGAGAAGCGTAGAGATCGGATTTCTTAAGGGCCATCGGGGCGCGCGTGTCAAGCGGCGCCGGCGCGCCGCGGCGCTCGATTGTGGCGTTGCCGTGGGGTACTGACTAGTCCTTGATTGGCTCTTCCCCGGGATGAGCTCGCCCCGGTGGTAAGGCAGGTCAACGGCAGGCTCCGCGGGTACATCCCGGGCTTGCATGGAAACGCACCCCGACGGTTCTCCTCCGAGTCTGCCGGTCACCTGGGCTGACCACAGCACACGCAGTGCCGGGGTAACTTTGGCAGAAGGATCCAAGGTTGCAGTCAGGTCCGCTTCGGGTCGGAAGCGGACATCAGTACGCCCCGAGGCCGCCCGCGCGTGGCGGACCCGAACCGATCACTGACTCAGTGGTCGACGCGGGGAAACGTCGTCACCTGTGGACCTAACCTCGTGACACCGGTGACCCGTCCAGCCCCATCGCGGACGAAGAGAAACCTCAACACGCCGCTCGACGCCTGCGGTTTCTCGAACTCGAAGAGGTCTCGAGCGATCGGATCCAGTCGCCGTTGTGCACCACCAGGCTCCACCAGAAGCAGATGGCCAGGCTGCGGCTTGACCTCCAGCGTCTGGCCGCCGGGCGTCCGGAAAACGCCCGCGTAGGAAGCCAGCAGGCCGGCGTCAGTCACGGATGATCGCGGGGTTGGGGCCAATACCCGCGTGCTCTGTGCGGCGGCCACGTGCCATTGCGAGCCTTGTCTTGCCAACACGGTCAGGTATCGGAAGGCCGTGCGTACGTTGGCGAACCCTTCCGTCGCGGTACTGGTGACGACCGCCACGTCGCGGGCCACAAATCGAACCCGGTCATCACTCCAGACGGTTCCCGCATAGGCACTACCTGCGTGCTCGCGCGCAGCGGCAATGGCGCCGCCTCGATCGAGGGTAGCGCCGACACTGAGCGTGACGGACAGATCGGTGGCAGACAACGCAGTCACCCGCGACTCGTCGCCCTTGGCGAATGCGTCCCACCAGGCATGGGCCGCGACAAGCGCCTCGTTCTCCGTGGGTGTCTTCGTCGCTGCGACGCTGGGCGGCGTAAGGGCGAGTGCTAGGGCGAGTGGATAAGCAAGCCTTCTGCCGATCATCATTGCGCCTCGTCGTCGGTTGCGTACAGCGTAAGTCAACGCGAGAGCACGCTTAAAACCGCACGTCTGCTATCGGCCATAAGCAGGCGCGACACTCGCAGAAACGTTGAGCACGGCACCCCCGATGCCGGGCTCCTTGCCGCCTGCCCATCCGTGGCCGTCCTGTCGGACTTCTCCGAATCCGTCCGAAGATCTTTCTGATTTTGCACGCGCGGTATTGTTCCGCCGCTGGACCGTTGCGAGACTCCGCCCCGCTCCACCGCCGACACGACGTCGGCGATGACATCGCAGACCGCAGGGACGGCGGCGGGGCGACGGGCCCGGATCGGCATTCGGCCGGACGGGCGTCCCAACCACATGGAATGCAAAGGAAACTGCACGTGAGCAATCAGAACCTTCTGAGCCTGGACCTGTCCGACACCCAGCTGATGGCGATCGACAATGCGCTGACCGAACTCGAGCTGCAGCTGTCGGGGCTGGCCTCGATGGAGGCGGACAAGCGCAAGTCGCTGGCCCGCATGGGCGGCAAGAGCGAGGCGTTCTGCCGGCAGGCGTTGAACGTGCTGGAGCAGAACCCGCAGGTGGTGCCGCCCAGCCTGAAGGTGGCCGAGGCGCGCGCCGACCTGGACGCGATCGACCAGTTGCGCCCGCGGCTGCAGCGCCTGCAGCGGCTCACCGAGCGTGCGCAGGATTCGGAAACGATGCTGGGCAGCGATGTGATGAACTGCGCGCTGCAGGGCTATGCGCTGCTCAAGGTGGCCGGCAAGAACCAGGGGCTGGAAGGCCTGCGCAAGGAGCTGGGCTCGCGCTTCGCCAAGGGCCCGCGCGTGCCGGCCGAGCCGTCGCCGCCGGGCACGGGCCATCCGGTGCCGCACCTGGCGCACGACCCGGCCTGAGCCGGCTTCGATGTGACGCCACGAAAAGCCGCAGCGATGCGGCTTTTTGTTTGGCGCCGTTCCCGCGGCGCCTCCCGATGCGGCGCCGCGTCGCGTGTCGGCAGTCCGAGGCGTCGCAAGGCTCGTCGTGAGTATGCGCAACGCAGTCACTGCGACACTTTCGGATATGTGACGGCTAGGTGAAACCCGCGCAGAACGCAAGTGCCATCCCGCTGCAACGCAGCAACCCAGGTGATGCGCGTCGCAATTCGCAATGTTGCCTCCGGCGTGGCCGGACATGTAGATGAATTGCGTTTTTCCCGCGGTTTTCAGCTTTCGATAGCGCGGCGCCGGCTTTCCGAGCGTGCTTTGCACGCCTACCTACTCCACCGCACGGAGTTGCAAGCGGTTGCGCGCCCTCTACGGTTGGCCCGTACCCGTTTTCTTTCGATTCATCGGCTCGAAGAGAACGCGCTCCAGGACGGGGCCGCCAGCGCGTCCTGCGCGCCTGGTGGCGAGTGCAGTGCAGTGCCACCCCACCACATCCCAGAGGGCTCCAGATGTCGAAGTCGCACTTGAACCAACGCGCGTTGGCCGCCGCCATGGCCGTCGCCCTGTCCACCGCGTTCGCCGGTTCCGCTGCGGCGGCCGGCCGCGTCGATACCTCTGGCCTGCATGCGCGGGACCAGACCAATTTCGACCGCTTCATCGTGAAGTACCGCTCGGGCACCAGCGCCACGGTGCTGCAGAAGAACCTGGCGGGCGCCGGCCGCGGCGCGGCGAAGGCACTGTCGATGGGCCACCTGCGCAAGCTGGCCACGGGTGCCGACGTCGTCCAGGCGAACCGCGCGCTGGACCGCGTCGAAGCCGAGTCGGTGATGCGCCAGATCGCCGCCGACCCGAGCGTCGAGTACGTCGAGGTGGATCGCATCATGAAGCCGATGATGACGCCGAACGACACCCACTACGCCCAGTACCTCTGGGGCCTGCAGAGCGGCACCCCGGGAATCCGCGCCGACCAGGCCTGGAACAGCACGAACGGCGCGGGCGTGGTCGTGGCGGTGATCGACACCGGGTACACGAATCACAGCGACCTGCTGGGCAACATCCTGCCGGGCTACGACTTCATCTCGACCAAGAGCATCGCCGGCGACGGCAATGGCCGCGATTCCGATGCGCACGACGTGGGTGATGCCAACCTGGGTCAGCCCTCCAGCTGGCACGGCACGCACGTGGCCGGCACCATCGCCGCGATCGGCAACAACGCCAAGGGCGTGATCGGCGTCGCCTATGGCGCGAAGATCGTCCCGGTGCGTGCGCTCGGCAAGGGCGGCGGCTACACCTCCGACATCGTCGACGGCCTCACCTGGGCGTCGGGCGGCACCGTGGCGGGCGTGCCCGCGAACGCCAACCCGGCGGAGGTCATCAACATGTCGCTGGGTGGAAGCGGCGCCTGCTCCGCCACCTACCAGAACGCCATCAATGCCGCCGTGGCCCGTGGCACCACCGTCGTGGTGGCCGCCGGCAACGACAACGCGGACGCGTCCGGCTTTACGCCGGCCAGCTGCGCGAACGTGATCACCGGTGCTGCGACCAAGAACACCGGCACGCGCGCCAGCTACTCGAACTACGGTGCGAACATCGACGTGGCCGCGCCGGGCGGCGACAGCCCGGACTGCACCACGCTGATCGTATCGACCGGCAACGCCGGCACCGCCGGCCCGACCACCGAGAACTACAAGTGCATGGCCGGCACCTCGATGGCGGCCCCCCACGTGGCCGGCACCGTCGCGCTGATGCAGGCGGTGCGGTCGACGCCGCTCACCCCGGCGCAGGTGGAGAGCATCCTCAAGAGCACGCTGCGCGCCTTCCCGGGCAGCAACGACAAGCCGATCGGTGCCGGCATCATCGACGCCAACGCGGCCGTCAACGCCGCCAAGACGTACTGATCGCACGTCGACGATGCTGCAAGGAACCCCGGCGCATGCCGGGGTTCCGCTTTTCGAGGATCCCCACGCGACGCTGGCCTACCGGAGGCGGAGCGCGCCGGAGTTCCAGCCGCACAGGCGCGGCAAATAGGCCTGACGGGCCGAACGCGCCCTTACCGAAAAAAGCCGCGGCGCTGCGGCTTTTTGTCTGTCGCATGCCGCGCGCGCCGCCACGTCTGCGCCCACCGGTCGCAGTGCTCCCGCTTTCCACGGCCGTGATGGCGCTTCTTTCGCCACCCATAGCCCGACGGCACGACACGCGTACCGCTGGCCACGTCGCCGATGCCGCTTTGCCCGGTATCGCCGGCGCCCACCGCGCCATGCATGCCGCCTCCCGCGAAACCGCTGCCGCTTTTTTCGCCACAGCCGGCGCTTCGAGCGCCAGACGCCGCGCTTTCCACGCCTTGGATGGCGCTTGTTTCGCCACGCGTGGCACGGCTTGCGGCACACCTGGCGCGTTTAGCGTCTCCACCGCCGTCGTGCGCGGCGCGCACCGGAACAGGCTGATCACGAACAGCAGCAGCGCGGTCGCGTGGGTGACCGACCGTCGACGCTACGCGGCGATCTCCCGCCGGAACGGGGGCAGCGCATCGAGGATGCCCCGGCCGTAGCGTTTCTCCACCACGCGACGGTCGAGCAGCACTATCCGCCCGGTGTCGTGCTGGGTGCGGATCAGGCGCCCGGCGTACTGGGTGAGCACGCGCGTGGCCTCCGGGACGGTCACCAGCATGAAGGCGTTCTGCCCGCGCGATTCCAGCCACTCGGCCTTGGTCGCCAGCACCGGTTCGGTGGGTACGGCGAAGGGCAGCTGAGTGATCACCACGGTGGAGCAGTAGGCGCCGGCGAGGTCGAGGCCCTCGCCCATCGATGCGAGGCCGAACAGCACGCTGCCCTCGCTCGCGTCGATCGCCGCGCAATGCGCGTCCACCAATGCCTGCTTGCCCATCGCGCCCTGCACGCGGATCTGCGGCAGGCGGGACGCCGGCATCAGCGCGGCCACCTGCTCCATCTTGCGGCGCGAGGTGAACAGCACGAGCGAGCCCTGGCCCCAGTCGAGGTCGCGCGCGAGCCAGTCGGCGACGGCGCGCGGATGCGATTCGTGGTCGGGCAGCACCGGAAAGCGCGGCACCTGCAGCACGGCCTGGCGGTCGAGGTCGAAGGGCGACGGCAGCGAGATGCACTCGGCCTCGGGCGGCAGCCCGATCGACGCCGCGAAGGCCTTGAAGTCGCCGCCCGCGCTGAGCGTGGCGGACGTGACCAGCGCGGAGTCGGCCTGCGCCCACAGGCGGCGGCGCAGCAGCTTCGCGGCCGAGACGGGCGAGGCGTGGCAGACCAGGCCCTTGTCGAGGCCCACCGTCATCCAGCGCGCGTGTGGCGGATCACCGGCCGGATCCTGCTGGCCCCAGGCGAAGAACAGGTCGAAGGCTTCGCGCAGGTGTTCGACGGCGGTGCCCATCGCGCGGGTGACGCGCTCGTGGGCCGCGCTGCCTTCGCTCTTGAGCACGCGGCGGCGCGCGCCGTCGAGCCATTCCAGCAGGCTGCCGGTGTCGCTGGCCAGCGCCTTGGCCTGCATGCGCCAGTCGTCGGGCAGCACGCCGAGCGGCGCGCGCCACATGGGTTCGCGCTCGTTGAAGTCGGGCACCCAGTGCGCCTGCAGCAGGTACTCGAACGCCTTGGACGCGTCGGCAAGCCGCTTGAGGTCGGCATGCGCATCGGCAAGCTCGCGGTTGCCGATCCTGTCCTTGCCGAGCACGCGGAACGGCGCGGCGAACACGGCGTCCATCCGCGTCAGGCGGCGCCCGAACGCGCCCATGTGCAGCCGCGACGCGCCCGACTCGATCGCGACCGACGCGAGGTGATGACCCTCGTCGAACACGAAGGTGCACGTGGCCGGATCGCCGATGAGGAAATTCTCCGTCTGCCCCTCCGGGTCGGCATTGCCGTCGAGTTCCAGCGCGGCGATCACCATCGCGTGGTTGGCAACGACGATGTCGGCCTCGCGCATGCTCCGGCGCGCAGCCAGCACCGGGCAGCGCACGAAGTGCGCGCAGCGACTGTTCGAGCAGGCGCCGGACGTCGTGCTGAGCAGCGGCCGCGCGATTTCGGGCACCGGATGCGGCGCCTCGTCGAGGTCGCCGTTCCACTCGCCGCGCTCGAACGCGCCGACGAGCGCATCGACGGCCCGCACCTCCTGCGGCTGCGGCGGGCGCGGCCAGCCGGCCACGGGCAGGTCGAAGCCGAGGTCGGCCTGCGCGCCCTGCCCGCCCGCCAGCTCCATCGCATCGCGCACGCACAGGTAGCGCTGCCGCCCCTTGGCGAGCGCCACTTTCGCCTCGATCCCGGTGGCGGCGAGGAAGGCCGGCAGGTCCTTGCTCACCAGCTGGCCCTGCAGGGCGACGGTCGCGGTGGACAGCACCAGCTTGCGCTTGCCGATCAATGCGGTCGGGATGCCGGCGACCAGGTAGCCGAGCGACTTGCCCGTGCCTGTCGGCGCCTCAGCGACGGCGAACCCGCCGCTCGTGCCCAGCGCGCGCGAGGACGTGGCGATCAGGCGGCGCTGCGAGCGCCGCGGCACGAAGCCGGGCATGCGCGTGCTGACCTGCTCGTAGGCCTGGCGGACGGCGGCCTTGGCGGGCTCGTCGAGGACACGGGGAACTGCGGGCTTGCTCATCGGGGGCGGCACGGCGCGAAGCGGCGCCGATTCTCGCCCGTCCGCGTCTCAGCCCCCGTCGCGGTGTTCGTGTTTCTGAATCACGGGCGGTGTTGCTCGCTTCAGGCCGCGCGTGTGCGCCCGTGTGTCCTGCCCGTTCCCCGCGGTCGCACACCGCGCCCGGCCCATGCTCCGCCGGGCAATGACGCGCCTTACGGCACGCGCGCCGCCTGCAGCGTTTCCGCCGCCGTCGCACGTGGCACGCGCCGGAACAGGTTGATCACGAACAGCAGCAGCGCGAGCAGCACCAGCACCGAACCGCTGCCCACCACCGGCCCGGTCCAGGACGCGCCCGAAATCGACCCGTAGATGCCCACCGGCAACAGCACCGCGCCGAGCGCATGGGTCACGTAATGCGCGGCCATCAGCCGACCGGCGAGGTCGGGCCGCGCGTTGTAGAACAGGCCCGCCACCATCAGCAGCACGCCGCCGGCGAGGTTGAGGTGCGCATGCACCGGCGCATAGGTGAAGTTCTGGCTCATCCCCATGGCCATGCCCATCACGATGCCCACCAGCAGCAGCACGCCGCCGGTCCGCAGGAACAGCAGTCCGTTCATTGCCCACTCCTTCGACCGCGCCTGTCGCGCGCGCCGATCATCGGGCCGCGTACGCGGTCGCGCGTCGCCGCCCGTCGGCATGGCCCCGCGGCCGAGATCGCCGCAGCGCGGCGCCCTGCGAACGGCGTGCGCACGACCGCCGTCGCGATGCCTGCTCTACGCGTCGACGCCCGCCCGCCCCGCGCGCAGCAGCGCCGGCACGTCGCCGGCGGGTACGGGCCGCGCGAACAGGTAGCCCTGCCCGTGGTCGCAGCCGGCCTCGATGAGGAAGCGCCGCTGCGCCGCGGTCTCGATGCCTTCGGCGATCACGTCGAGCCCGAGGCTGTGCGCCAGCCCGATCACCGCGCGCACGATGCTGGCGTCCTCGACGTCGTCGGGCAGGTCCTGCACGAACACGCGGTCGATCTTCAACGAGTCGATCGGGAGGCGCGTGAGGTAGGCCAGGCTCGAATACCCGGTGCCGAAGTCGTCGACATGGATGCGGCCGGCCACCGTGCGCAGGCGCTCCAGTGTGGCGCGGGCGAATTCCGGATCGGTCATCAGCACGGATTCGGTGACTTCCAGCTCGATCCAGCCGGTGCGCAGCGGGTAACGCGCCAGGCAGTCGCGTACGTGCTCCAGCAGCGTATGCGTGGCGTCGGTGCTGCCGGCGCGCGGCGGCGCCGGCAGCAGCTGCACGGCCGAGACGTTGATCGCCACGTGCAGGCCGGTATGCCCGGCGGCTTCCCATTCGGCGAGCTGGCGCACCACCGTCTCGATCACCCAGTCGCCCACGTCGCGGATCAGGCCGGTGTCTTCCAGCACGGGCATGAACTCCGCGGGCGACACCAGCCCCACGTCGGGCCGGTTCCAGCGCAGCAGCGCCTCGAAGCCGGCGATGCGCCCGCTGCGCAGTTCGACCGAGGGCTGGTAGTGCACGACGAACTCGCGCCGCTCCACCGCCTCGCGCAGCGCGTGCTCGAGTTCGCGGCGGTGCTGCGCCTGCTGGTCCATCTCGCAGGAATAGAACGCGAGGCGGTTGCGACCGGCCGCCTTGGCGGCGTACATCGCGGCATCGGCGAAGCGCACCAGGTCCTCGGCATCGCAGGAGTCCTCGGGACAGGTCGCGATGCCGATGCTCGGCGTCACGCGGATCTCGTGGCCGTCCACCTGGAACGGCGCGCGTAGCAGCTCGAGCATGGTCTCGGCGAGCGTGCGCGCATCGCCGGGCGGCGCGGCCACCGCGGCGACCAGGCCGAATTCGTCGCCGCCGAGCCGGCCGAGAATGTCGCCCGGCCGCGCCTGCGCGCGCAGGCGCTCGCCCACCTGCTGCAGCAGCGCGTCGCCCAGCGAATGCCCGAGTGCGTCGTTGATGGTCTTGAAGCCGTCGAGGTCGAGGTAGAGCAGCGCGCAGGGCTTGCCGTGCTCCACCACGCCGGCGGCTTCGGCGGCCAGCAGTTCGCGGAAGCGCACGCGGTTGGGCAGGCCGGTGAGCGGGTCGTAGTTCGCCAGCCGGTCGAGCGCCTGCTGCGCGACGCGATGCTCGGTGACGTCGTGCACCGTGCCGACCAGGTGCGTGCAGCGGCCGTCGTCGTCGAGCACGGGCGCCACCATGACCTCGCCGTAGCGCAGGCCGGACGGGAACGGCGTCACCTCTTCCCAGTGCACGGGCGCGCGGCGCGCGATCGCATCGGCGTAGTGGCGCCGCACGAGCTCGATCGACGGCGGCGGAATGACCTCGTCGACGGGCCGGCCGACGACGTCCTGCGCCGCCAGCCCCGTGGCGTGCAGGAACGCGGGGTTCACCGCAACGAAGCGGTAGTCGCCGTCGTCGTGCTCGATCAGGTAGACGACGTCCTGCACGTGGTCGAACACGATGCGCAGCGGGTCGTCGTGGCCGCGCAGCACCTCCGCGAGGTGCGCCGCGGTGTCACGGGGCGCAAGGGTGACCGGTGGTTGACGAGGGGCCATGGTGTCTCCAGCCGATCCGTCGGCCGTTCCGTCGCGGCGGGGCCGCGGGCCCGCGAAACGGGCGTCGCCCGAGCATACCGGCGGCCGTCGTGGTGGCCATGTCTCCGAGTCCGAAGCCGGGCGCGCCATCACCCTCTGCTAGGCTCGCCGCGTCCCGGGGAGGCGATCGCGCATGGCGCACAACCAGTTCGAGCTGCTGCGGCAGCGGCGCTTCGCGCCGTTCTTCCTGACGCAGGCCCTCGGCGCGTTCAACGACAACGTCTACCGGCAGGCGATCATCGGCCTGCTGGGTTTCCTCGCCGTCGGCGCGAGCACCATGACGACCTACGCGAGCCTCGCGCCCGCGGTGTTCATCCTGCCGTTCTTCCTGTTCTCTTCGGTGGCGGGGCAGATCGCCGAGAAGTACGAGAAGTCGCGGCTGATCCGCGCGGTGAACCTGTTCGGCATCGCGGTGATGGCGCTGGCGGCGGCGGGGTTCCTGATGAAGAACCTGCCGCTGTTGATGGTGGCGCTGTTCCTCACCGGCGTGCACGCCACGCTGTTCGGGCCGGTGAAGTATTCGATCCTGCCCGCGGTGCTGAAGCCCGAGGAACTCACCGGCGGCAACGGGCTGGTGGAGATGGGCACCTCGGTCGCGATCCTGCTCGGCATGCTCGCGGGCGGCGGCATCTACGCCTCGGGCCATGCGTCGGCGCCGATGATCGCGGCGGGCGCGGTGCTGGGCCTTGCGGTGGCGGGTTACCTGGTCAGCCGGTCGATCCCGGTCGCCGAGGCGAACGCGCCGGAGCTGCGCATCCGCTTCAATCCGTTTCCCGAGTCGATCGCGATGCTGCGCATGGCGCGCAAGCAGCTCGCGGTGCGCAACGCGATCCTCGGCGTGTCGTGGTTCTGGTTCGTCGGCACGGTACTCACCTCGCAGCTGCCGGCCTATGCCGAGCTGCACCTGGGCGGCGCGCGCCTGTACCTGTTCGCGCTCGCGCTGTTCTCGATCGGCACCGGCATCGGCTCGGTGCTGTGCGAGAAGCTGTCGGCGCGCACGGTCGAGATCGGGCTGGTGCCGGTGGGTGCGTTCGGCATCACGGCGTTCCTGCTCGACCTGTATTTCGCGCGCACCGGCACGGTGCCCGCCACCGACCTGCCCCTGCGCGAGTTCCTGTCCCAGCCGGGTGGGCTGCGCATCGCGATCGCCTTGGCGGGCGTGGGCCTGTCGGCGGGCATCTTCGTGGTGCCGCTGTTCGCGCTGATCCAGAGCCGCACGCCGAAGGCCGAGCTGTCGCGGGTGATCGCCGCGATGAACATCCAGAACTCGGTGTTCATCGTGGTGGCGGCGCTGGGCTCGCTCGGCCTGCAGCGCGCGTTCGACTGGTCGACGCCTAAGCTGGTCCTCGCGCTCGCGATCGCCAATGCGCTGGTGATGATCTGGATCCTGAGCATCGTGCCGGAGTTCGCGATGCGCTTTCTCAGCTGGGTGCTGGTGCGCACGCTGTACCGCCTGCGCGCGCACGGCATCGAGCACGTGCCGGACGAAGGCCCGGCGATCATCGTCTGCAACCACGTGAGCTACATGGACGCGCTGATCCTGGCGGCGGCGATCCCGCGGCCGGTGCGCTTCGTCATGTACTACCGCATCTTCGAGATCCCGGTGATGCGCTGGATCTTCCGCAGCGCCAAGGCGATTCCGATCGCGGGCTCGAAGGAAGACCCGGCGCTGATGCAGCGCGCGTTCGATGCGATCGACGCGGCGCTGGCCGACGGTGAGCTGGTGGCGATCTTCCCGGAAGGCGCATTGACCAAGGACGGCGGGATCGCGCCGTTCAAGTCGGGCATCGCGAAGGTGCTGGCGCGCCGCCCCGTGCCGGTGGTGCCGATGGCACTGCGCGGCATGTGGTCGAGCATGTGGAGCCGCCGCGACGGCCGCCTCGGACGCATGCGCCTGCCGCGGCGCGTACGCGCGCATGTCGAGGTGATCGCGGCGCCGCCGGTGTCGCCGACGGAGGCGACGGTGGCGTCGCTGGAAGCGCAGGTCCGCGCGCTGCGCGGCGCTGCCGCGTGACGCGGCGCACTGCTAGCATCGGCCGAGGCCGCCCGCACGGCTCGCTTTCCACCCTATCCCTGCCAAGGAATCGCCCATGAGCACGCCGCCACCGATCCACCCGCCACCGCCGCCGATGCCGCCGCCCCAGGCCGGTGGCGTGCCCGTGCCCAACTACATGGTGTGGGCGATCATCGTCGCCATCCTCGGGCTGTGCTTCTGCTGCGGCGTCGGCGCGATCCCCGGCATCGTCGGCATCGTGTTCGCGGCCAAGGTCAACGGCGCGCTCGATCGCGGCGACTTCGCCGAAGCGCAGCGTTCGTCGGACGCCGCCAAGCTCTGGTGCTGGATCGGCACCGGCCTGGTGATCCTCGGCGTGCTGCTCTCGATCGTTTCGTTCGCGACCGGCGGCATGGCCGGCTACATGGAAACCCTGCAGCAGATGCAGGCCGCACGCGGCCGGTGATCGATCGCCTGCCCCGCGCCGGCCTCGCGGCGACGGCGCTCGCCGTCGCCGCGATCGGTGCGTGGCTGCTGTGGAACTTCGATCCGAGCGCGCCGGGCAGCCTGTTCCCGCCCTGCCTGTTCCGGCTGGTCACGGGCTACTACTGCCCGGGCTGCGGCCTGACGCGCATGCTGCACGCGCTGGTGCACGGCGACGTCGCGCGCGCGGCGTCGATGAACGTGCTGGCGCTCGCGGGCCTGCCGGTGCTGGGCGCGATCGCGCTCGACACCCACTACGATCGACGCCTGTTGCGCGGCCGCATGCGCTCCATCGTTTACGCCGGGCGTTTCTGGCTCGTCGCGGTGCTGGTCTTCGGCGTGCTGCGCAACCTGCCCTGGGCGCCGTTCACCGCGCTCGCGCCGATCTAGGCCTCAGGCGGTTTCGCGCAGCCATTCGCGCACCAGCCAGTGCGCGATCGAAATGGACGACGGCAGCAGGAACGGCGACGCGTCGGTATCGCCACGCGCTTCGGCCTCGAGCGCCTCCACGATCTCCTCGCGCGTGAACCAGCGCGCGGACTCCAGCTCGTCGGTGCACGCCACCTCGCCCAGATCGGCATCGGCGATGAAGCCCAGCATCAGCGAGGTCGGCATCGGCCACGGCTGCGAACCCAGGTAACGGCAGCGCGTGATGCGGATGCCGGTTTCCTCCATCACTTCGCGCGCCACCGCCTGCTCGAGCGTTTCGCCGGGTTCGACGAAGCCGGCGATCACCGAATGCCGGCGTGGCGGCCACGCGGCCTGGCGACCCATCAGCAGGCGCTCGCCGTCGCTGGCGGCGACGATCACCGCGGGGTCGGTGCGCGGGTAATGCTCGCGCCCGCAGTGCAGGCAACGGCCGAGCCAACCGCCGCGCACGAACTCCACGCCGCCGCCGCAGCTGCCGCAGTAGCGATGGCGCAGGTGCCAGTGGTGAAGCGCGTGCGCGGTGGCGAAGGCGGAGGCCTCGCGCAGCGGCCACGCATGCGCGGCGCTGCGCAGGTCGATGCGCGGCGCGTCGTCGTCAAGCGTCGTGGCGAACCAGGCGGTGCCGTCGTCGGCGAGGCCGAGGAAGTCGGCGCCTGCCGGCATCGCGGGCCAGTCGGTGCCGCGCCGCAGTGACGGGCCGTGCTCGGCATCGCCGGCCGCGCGGCCTTCGCCGTCGATGCGCAGCACCCAGGCCTGCGGCCACGCGCCGGCGAGCGCGTTCGCATCGCCGCGCAGCGCGTCGGCGCGGTCGAGCGGCGCGAGGCAGGGATCTAAGCCGACGAGCGAATACGGCGCGTCGGCGTGCGTCGTCATGCGGAGAACGAGGATCCGCAGCCGCAGGTGGTCTTCGCGTTCGGATTCCGGATCACGAACTGCGCGCCGTGCAGGCTCTCGGTGTAGTCCACTTCCGCGCCCATCAGGTACTGCAGCGAGAGCGGATCGACGAGCAGCGTCACGCCGTCGGTCTCGACCGCGAGGTCGTCCTCGGCCTTGGCCTCGTCGAACTCGAAGCCGTACTGGAAGCCCGAGCAGCCGCCGCCCTGGATGTAGACGCGCAGCTTGAGCGCGTCGTTGCCTTCCTCGTCGATGAGCTGGCGCACCTTGCCGGCGGCCGCCGGCGTGAACACCAGCGGGCGCTCGAGCGTCTGGTAACCCGGGGCCGTCGGGAGGTCGATGATGTCCATGGCGTCAGGATACCAGCGGGTCGCCGAACGCCCGGCCAATGCGCCGCGACGCTGCTTTCCGCGCGCTCACGGGTTGGCCGCGCCGGCGGCGGTGGCATCGGCCCAGGTGACGGCATGCTCGACCGTGCCGCCGCCGCGCGGATGCAGCCGCACCAGCACGCGCGAGGGCGTGAACCCCGCCGGCAGGAATACGTCGCCCTGCACCTCCTCGAAGTAGCGGACGGAGTACGGCACGCCGGCCGCGCGCGGCTGCTGGCGCAGCGCGGCCCAGTCGAGCGTGCGCAACCGGCCCTGCTCGCTGCCTTCGACGGCGAGCTCGACGGTGCCGCTGCTGACGCCGCCGCGGTCGAGGTTCTGCGTGAGCCCCGCGGTGAAATGCCAGGCCCCGCCGGGCTGGCGGCTCATGCGCAGCGCATGCACGGTGAGGCCGTGGCGCTGGCCGGTGGCGCCGACGAGGCGCTCGTAGAAGTCGACGTCCGCGCGCAGCTGCGCGATCTGTTCCTCGCGCTCGGCCAGCGTGGCCTGCAGGCGGGTGTTGGCCTCGCGGCTGACCTGGTCGGAGCGCGCGAGCGTGGTCACCCGTTGCGCGAGCTCGTCGTTGGCGCCGGCGTCGCAGGCCGGCGCGTGCGTGCTCCGCGCGACCTGCCACACGCCCCAGGCGCCGAACAGCAGGGCCAGCAGGAAGACCAGCAGGGCGGCGATGAGCCCGATGCCCGCGCGGGCGGCATGGGGCGGTGTCGGGGGCGTGGCCATGGGCGGTCCGGCGAAGCGACGGTCCGCGCAGTATGCCCACGGCGCCTGCACGGGCGCGGCGTTTCCATGGGCGCTACGGCCGCCGGAGACCGCCATGCCCGAAGCGCCCCTGTTCGCCCTCGGCCTCGTGCTCGCCTGGCTCGCCGGCGTGCGTGTCTACCTCACCGTGTTCGGCATCGGCGTGGCCGGCGCGCTGGGCTGGATGCACCTGCCGCCGGCGCTGCAGGTCACCCAATCCCCCTGGGTGCTGGGCGCGGCGGGCCTGCTCGCGCTGATCGAATTCTTCGCCGACAAGATCCCGGGCGTCGATTCGGCGTGGGATCTGGTGCACACGCTGCTGCGCGTGCCCGCGGGCGCATTCCTCGCCGCGGCGGCGTTGTCGCCCGACGGCCATCTCGGCGCGGGTGCATTGGCGACGGGCGCGGGCGTCGCGTTCGCCAGCCACGGTCTGAAGGCCGGCACGCGCGCACTGCTCAATGCATCGCCGGAGCCGGTGACCAACTGGACCGCTTCGGCCGGCGAGGACGCGGCCACGCTCGGCATCCTCGCGCTGCTGATCGCGCATCCGCTCGCGGCGTTCGCGCTGGTGCTGCTGCTCAGCCTGCTCGTCGCGCTGGCGCTCGCATGGCTGTGGCGGCGCGTGCGCGCGGTATTGCGCGGCAGGCCACCGCGCCGGCGCGTCGCGTAGCCGGCGGCGCGGGACGGACTCGCGCGTCAGCCTTCCATCTTGCGCTGCAGGTACAGCGCGTCGCCGAGGCGATCCATCAGCGAGAGCTGCGTCTCGATCCAGTCGATGTGTTCTTCCTCGGATTCGAGGATGTCGGCGAAGAGCTGGCGGCTGACGAAGTCGCTCACCTGCTCGCAGTGCGCGATCGCCTCGCGCAGCAGCGGCAGCGCCTCGTATTCGAGGGCGAGGTCGCAGGTCATGACCTCGCGCGGGTTCTCGCCGATCTTGAGCTTGCCCAGCGCCTGGAAGTTCGGCAGGCCGTCGAGGAAGAGGATGCGTTCGGACAGCTTGTCCGCGTGCTTCATCTCGTCGATCGATTCTTCGTACTCGTGGTCGGCGAGTTCCTTCAACCCCCAGTTCTTCAGCATCTTGGCGTGCAGGAAGTACTGGTTGATCGCGGTCAGCTCGTTGTAGAGCGCGCGATTGAGGAATTCGATGACCTTGGCGTCGCCCTTCATGGACCGGCTCCGTGCTGCGGAACCCGCACTTTAACCGTGCCCGCGCGCGCGGCGCGAAAGGCGCTAGGCGGCGACCGACAGCATCGGAAGCGGCACGGCATCGGCCTGCGCGCGCGGCGAGCGTCTCGTCCAGGATCGCGGTCGCCATCTCGATGCAGCTGCCGCAGGTGGAGCCGGCGCCGGTGCGCATGGTCAGCTCGGGCATCGTGCGGCAGCCGGCCTCGGCGGCCTGCCGGATGTCGCGGTCGGTGACGCCATTGCAGATGCAGACGTACATGGGCGGGAAGTCGCGCGTTGAACCGTGCCCACGATCGCCCAAATGCGAATGATTGTCAATTAGGCGACGGTTCAGCCGCGGCGCCACGGGGCGGGCCGCCGGAGGCGCGCGGCCGCTGGCGGTTCTGCGGCCGGCCGCGGACGTCGCGCGGGTCGGGCAGCGGCGGCGGCACCGCGGTCGGGCCGGCGATGCGACGCGCCGTCGGCGCGAGGTGGCGCAGGGCGCGCGAGTAGACGCCGCGCTTGAACGTCACGACGTGGTCGAGCGGGTACCAGAAATCGACCCAGCGCCAGTGGTCGAACTCGGGCTTGTCGGTGGCGTCGAGGCGGACATCCGATTCGGCGCCCGTGAGCTGCAGGAGGAACCAGACCTGCTTCTGCCCGATGCAGACCAGCCGGTCGCGCCGGCGCACCGCGCGCGGGGGCAGCCGGTAGCGCAGCCAGCCGGGCGTCGCGGCGAGCACCTCGACGTGGTGGGGCAGCAGGCCGGTCTCCTCCTGGAGCTCCCGGTACATCGCCTCCACGGGCGTCTCGTCGGTGTTCATCCCGCCCTGTGGGAACTGCCAGCCGTCCCGATGGACACGCCGGGCCCAGAACACCCGACCGTCGGTGTTCATGAGGACGATGCCCACGTTGGGGCGGTAGCCGTCCGGATCGATCACGATGCGGACCTCGAATCTGCAGGCACGAAGGCCACTGCGCCCGACTCTGCCACGGGGTACCGTCGACAACAAGCGAATACCGGCGGTGATCGGGCGATTGACAGCCGCCGGTCGAACCGGAAGAATTCGCGGTTCACCGCATGGCTATGTAGCTCAGCCGGTTAGAGCACAGCACTCATAATGCTGGGGTCGGTGGTTCGAGTCCACCCATAGCCACCAGTGTCCATGCGGACCGGCAACGATGCCGGCGCGAAGAAAAACCCCGCCGTCGGCGGGGTTTTTGCGTTCCAGGGCGCTGCCACGACACCGCGCACGGCCTGCCGGCCGCTGCGGCGCGCCGCGTTCAGCGCACGAACGTCGGCTCGCCCGCCGCTGCGCGCACGCGCCGGGCGACCTTGCGCTGGTGCGGGGCGGTGATGACGATCAGCGAACCCGGCAGGTCGAGCGCATCCACGATCCGCTTGAGGTTGCCCTGCTCGGCGAACACGAAGCCGCGCCAGGCGATCAGCACGACGAAGTGCGGCGGTTCGCTCGCGTCGTCGGTGACGTGCTTGCGCACGACCCACGCCCGCTTGACGGTATCGAGGGCGCGCATCTGCCGCGCGAAGGTGTCGAGTTGCGCGGCGTCGAGCCCGTGCGGCGCATACACGTCGCGGACGGTGACGCGGCCGCGCTCGCGCACGGACGCGGCGCGCGCAGCGTGCAATGCCTCCACCGCGTCGACCGCCGCCTGCTGGCCGTCGGCGTCGCCAAGCGCCGCGAAGTGGCGCGAGAGCACCGCGGCCCCCACCTCGACGGCGTCGGGATCGAGCGCCATCGCCGCGCGGACGTGATCGACACCCGCGGCGTCACCGCGATCGAGCAGCAGCACGCCCAGCCGGAACCGCGAGTAGGCGTCGTCCGGGGCGGCGGCCACGGCCTGCGCGAACAGCGGGACGGCGTCGGTATCGGGACGCAGGTCGTCGACCAGCCGGGCGTACTCGCAGAGCCCGTCGGCATCGCGCTCCGCGAGCGCCTCGAGCGCCGCGAGCCGGGTAATGCCCGCGTGGTGCTCGCGATGGTTCGACTGCCAGGCCTGCTCGACGCTGTCGTGCCACTCCTGGCTCAAACGCGCCTCCAGTTCGGCGGCCAAGGGGCCCAGCAGCGCATCCGCGGCCGACTCCGGTGGCTCGTCGAACGACGCGGCCTCGACGCCCAGTGCCGCGAGGCGCTGCGCCAGGCTGGGATGCGTGTCGTCGTGGCCCGCGTCGACGGCGAGCGCCGCGGCGAGGCGGTCGGCGTCGTGCGCGGTCGCGCGTCGCAGCTGCGCGCCCATGTCGCGGTAAAGCCGTGCGGGCGGCGCCGGCAGCTCGTGATTCATCGCGCGCACCGACGGCCAGAAGTCGCGATCGAGCCGCTCGCTCCCCAGGTGCACGCGCACCAGCGCGGCGCCGGTGGTGGACGCGCCGAGCACGCGCGCGGCGGCGGCGTCGGCCTGGTACTCGTTCGCCCGCGCCAGCGTGAAGCTGTACGCGTTGAAGAACGGCGCGTACCAGTTGAAGAACCTGCGGTAGATGCGCGTCAGCGACGAACCGCTCTGGTCGAGCGCCCACAGCACGCGGTACCAGCTCACGCGCACGCGGTAGATCCATCCCGCGAACCGGCTGTGGCGGCCGCCGAAATGCCCGAGTTCATGGGCGATGACGGCCAGCATCTGCTCGCGGCTCAGCAACTGCAGCAGCGGCAGGCCGAGCACGAGGTAATGCGTGTAGCCCAGCAGCCCGGACGCGCGCGGCACGCTGGCCGCGGCCGCGTTGAGGTCGGCGTCGATGAGGATCGCGGCGAGTTTCGGCGCACCCGTCTCGCGCCGCAGGCGCTCGACTTCCGCGAACAACCCGGGGGCTTCGTCCGGCCGGAGCCGATACCCGTCCGGCGGATCGAAGCGCACCCACAGCGCCTTGAGCAGGAACCAGCCGAACGCCACCGGCACCCAGACGATCTTGACCAGCTTCAGCAGCAGGATCGGACTGATCAGGGCGAGGCCGACCACCAGGCCCGCGGACATGCCGATGGCCAGCAGCGCGGAGCCGCCGAGCACGGCGAATCCGAAGCAGGCCAGCACGGCGAGCTTGAACCGGTAGAGCGTCGGCGCTTCGCGCGACTGGCGTTCGAGGCGCTCGACGAGCGCCCCATAGGCTGCGGCTGACTGCATGACGAATCCCCTGTTCCCCGGTGTATGGAAACGCAGGGCCGGAACGCCCGCAAGCCGCGTCGCGAGACGTGGGTGAACCGGTTCAATATCCGGGGCCGTGGGCGCGGATCGGCGCCTCGAACGCGCGTGTCGCGCCCAAGGGCCATCGGCTGCCGCCTCGATGCGTCGTGGAACATTCGCAGCCTTCCGGACGTCGCGATGTCCTGCGCGGCGGCGGCATCGCGCCGGGCGCCGCACGGACCGCGACGTCATCGTGCGCATCCATCCGTGCGCGAGCGCACGAACATCGGCATCGAACGGCGACCGCCCTTCCCTCGCCGCCGCGCGATCTGCACGATAGCGTCCGGGTCCGATGCAGGTTCGCCATGCCGACACTCGTTTCCGCCACGAACATGCACGTCGGCGCGCCGCGCGTTTCCCGCACGGCGCTCGCGCTGGCCGGCCTGACCCTACTGCTGTCGGGCTGCGCGGCGTCGACGCCCACCGCGGGCGCGCCGCTGGTCGACGCAGGCCGCGCGATCCCGGCGCTGCAGCTCGACATCCGCTACGCCGGCCGCGACAACTTCGTCGGTGCGCCGGTGCGCGGCTACGAGGCGCCCAAGTGCCTGCTGCTACGCCCCGCCGCCGACGCGCTGGCGCAGGTGGCCCACGATCTCGCGCAGGACGGCTACGTGCTCCACGTGTTCGACTGCTACCGCCCGCAGCGCGCGGTACGGCATTTCGTGGAATGGGCGCACGGGTCGGACGACCCTCGCAGCAAGCGGGCGCACTATCCGGACGTCGACAAATCCACGCTTCTGGGCAGCTACATCGCCGAGACCTCGGGCCACAGCCGCGGCCTCACGCTCGACCTCACGCTGGCGCGGTGCGATGCCGGCCGCTGCCTGCCGATCGACATGGGCACGCCCTTCG
>NZ_SMRQ01000021.1 GCF_004359965.1 Cognatilysobacter segetis
GCGTGGCGTGACCGAACGCCCGCCGCGCTGCGCCGGGCCGGAGTTCGAAGAAACGCAGGCGCAAGGTCAACCCGGATCGCGTGACGCGGCACTGCCGCGTGGCGTGACCGAACGCCCGCCGCGCTGCGGCCGGCCGGAACTCGAAGCGCGGCAGGCGCGAGGTCGCCACGGGCTCCCGCGCGACCTGGAAACACGCGGCATCGCCGGACGCCCACGGCGCCGGCTCCGGAACGGCCGAGCCTCCCGCATCGAACCGTCCGCACCCTCGGCGCTTCCCCCACGAGCTCATCGGCGATCCGTGATGCCGACGGGAACCGCACCCGCCCGCTGCGGTCGATCCCCATGCCCGCCACGGAAAAAGCTGAACAATCCGGCCGGAATCGCCGCTTCACGTCACGATTTTGGTAAACATGCGGGCTCTCCCTCGAGTCGAGCCGCCATGCGCAATCGTTCCCTGACCCGCTCGCCCGCCGGCCGCGCCCTGCAGCGCGGCATGAGCCTGATCGAGATCATCATCGTCATCGTGCTGATCGGCATCGTGCTGACCTTCGTCGGCAGCCGCATCCTCGGTGGCGCCGACCGCGCGAAGGCCAACCTCGCCAAGTCGCAGGTAATGACGCTCGCGCAGAAGATCGACCAGTACAAATCCGACGTCGGCAGCTACCCGACCGCGCTCGGCGACCTCGCCGCGCAGCCGCAGGGCAGCACCGGCTGGCTCGGGCCGTACGCGAAGGAAGCCGAGCTCAAGGATCCGTGGGGCAATCCGATCGCCTACAAGGCGCCGGGCGACGAAGGCCGCGCCTTCGACGTGATCATCCTCGGCAAGGACGGCAAGCCCGGCGGCACGAGCTACGACGCCGACCTCCGCAACGAATGAACCGGCGCGCGCGACCGACGGCATCGCCCGCCGCCGGCCGCGCGCGCGGCGTTTCGCTCATCGAGATCATCATCGTGATCGTGCTGATCGCGGTGATGAGCCTGCTGGCCGCGGCCGCGATGAGTGGCGGCTTCAAGGGCATGCAGCTGCGCTCGGCGGCGAAGGAGGTCGCGTCGCAGCTCCGCTACGCGCGCACGCGCGCGATCACGACCGGGCAGACGCAGCGATTCGTGATCGACCCGGCCGCGCATGCCTGGCATGCGGCCGACCGCAACGGCGACATTCCCGACACGCTGCGCGTGAGTTTCACCGGCGCGCGCGAGCTGCAGCCCTCGCCCGGACAGGGCGCGATCCTGTTCTTCGCCGACGGTGCCTCCACCGGCGGCCGCGTGCAGCTGTCGCGCGAGCGCGCGGCCTGGAACGTGGAGGTCGCCTGGCTTACCGGCGAAGTGAAACTCGCGCGCGGCGAGGCGTCGCGCTGATGCGAGGCCAGCGCGGCTACACGCTGATCGAAGTGGTGGTCGCGTTCGGCCTGCTCGCGCTCGCGCTCACGCTGCTGCTCGGCACGCTCACCAACTCGACGCGGCAGGTGCGCTGGTCCGCCGACGCGGGACGCGCGGCGCTGCTCTCGCAGTCGGTGCTCGATCGCGTCGAGAACGAAGGCCCGCTGCGCGAAGGCGATCGCGACGGCCAGCTCGAGGACGGGCGCTACCACTGGCAGCTGCAGGTGCGTCGCTTCGAGGCGGCGGCCGGCCGGCCGGTCGATCCGAACGCGCCGGTGCTGCTCGCGCTCGACCTCACGATGCGCTGGGGCGACGGCGGCGCCGCGGAGACCTATTCGCTGCATTCGCTGCGGCTCGTGCCGCCCAACGCCGGGAGTGCGCGGCCGTGAAGCACGCGCGCGGCTTCACGCTGGTCGAAGTGCTGATCGCGACGGTACTGCTCGCGATGGGCCTGACGCTCGCCTTCGCGACGATCACCGGCGCGACCCAGGCCGCGCGGCGCGGCGAGGAACTCGCGGCGTCCAGCGAGCACATCCGCGCCGTCGAAGGGTTCCTGCGTCGCCGCATCGCGGGCGCGCGCGCGGTGTCGTTCGAGGTCGATCGCGCCAGCGGGCTGCCCACGCGCTTCACCGGCGACGGCGCGCACATGCGATTCGTCTCGGACCTGCCGGGCTACATCGGCCGCGGCGGTCCCAGCCTGCACGATCTGCGCGTCGAGCGCATGCCGTCGGGCGAGGGCGTGCGGCTGACGCTGGGCCTCACCGTCGTCGAGCCCGCGGGCGAACCGCCCGTCGCCGATCGCGCGCCCGAAGTGCTGGCCGACGGCGTTCGCGCGGTGCGCTTCCGCTATCGCGGCCTGGGCGAGAACGGCGCGCCGGGCGAGTGGAAGGACACGTGGACCGCGGTCGAGCAGTTGCCGTTGCTGGTCGAGATCCAGATCACTGGCGCGGACGGCCGGCCGTGGCCGCTGCTCACCGTCGCGCCGCGGCTGGCCGCGGCCTACGCCACCGGAGCCGCGCGATGAAGCGATCACGTGGCGCCGCGTTGTTGCTCGTGCTGTGGCTGATGGTGCTGCTGATCGCACTGGTCGGCGCGTTCTCGCTCGCCGCGCGCACCGAGGGTCTGCAGGGCCACGCCCTCGTGGACGGCGTGCAGGCCGACCAGGCGGCGCGCGCCGGCCTGGAGTACGCGATGACGCGCGTGGCCGCGCCCGATCCGCGGCGGCAGTGGCGACCCGACGGTCGTCCGTACCGCTGGAGCTTCGCGGATGCGGACATCGAGGTGCGCATCGTCGACGAGGACGGCAAGGTCGATCTCAACCACGCCGATGCGACGCTGCTGACGGGCCTGATGGTCGCGGTCGGGATCGAGCGTCCGCGCGCCGAGAAGCTCGCCGGCGCGATCATCGACTGGCGCGATCCGGACCCGATGACGCAGCCGTCCGGCGGCGCCGAGGACGGCGACTACAGCGGCGCGGGCCGTTCGTACGGTGCCAAGGACGCCGACTTCGAAAGCCCGGCCGAGCTGCTGCAGGTGCTGGGCTTCACCGGCGACGACTACGCGCGCCTGGCGCCGTACCTCACGGTGTTCAGTGGGCGTGTCCGTCCCGAGGCCGCGTACGCCGGTGCGCCGGTGCTCACCGCGATGGGCATGGACGGCGCGGCGCTGGTGGCGCGGCGCGAGGCCTGGGACCCGACGCGTGGGCAGCCGTTGCCGGGCGTTCCGGGCGGGGAAAGCCTGCAGGCGTTCGGAAGCGGAACGTATAGTATCGAGAGCCGGGCCCGGCTCCGCGGCGGACGAGTCGCCACGCTGGGCGCGGTGGTACGAACCGGGGGCAGCGCCATCCCGGGCATGGCCTATACGCCGCTGCGTTGGGAGGAGGGGATGCCGTCACCATGACCTCGGTTCTCGAGGGCCGCATGCGCGGCCTCGGCCGTCTGGCCGCGCGGCTCGGACCGCAGGCCACGAGCCTGCGTGGATTGCTCGCCTGGTGGGGCCATGCGCTCGCCGCCTGGCTGCCGCTGCGAATGCGCCGCGCGCTCGGCGTCGACCGCGGTCGCCTGCTGCTCACCCCGCGCGAGGAAGGCGACGTGCAACTGCGCCTGCAGCGCGACGGCGTGCTGCACGAGCTCGGGGCGTTGCCCGCGCTGGACGACATGCCGGGCGACGATCCGCTGGCCGCCGTGCTGAGCCCGGCCGCGGTCGACCTGCCGCGCTGGCTGGTGCTGCCCGCGACGAGCGTGCTGGTGCGACGGCTCGCGCTGCCCGCCGCCGCCGCCGATCGCCTGCGCGACGTCGTGCGTTTCGAGATCGACCGGCAGACGCCGTTCGCCGCCGACGACGTGATGTACGACGCGCGTCTGCTCGGCCGGCGCGCCGACGGCCAGCTCGACGTGGAACTGGTCGCCACGCCGCGCGTCCGCGCCGAACCGGTGCTGGCCGCGCTCGGGCCGCTCGCCGGCCGGCTCGCCGGCATCGACGTGCTCGACGCCGATGGCCTGCCGCGCGGCGCGAACCTGCTCGACCCCGCCGCGCGTCGCCACCAGCGCGATCCGTGGCGCACCTGGAACCGCGTGCTCGCCGCCGTGGGCGTGGTGGCGTTGGCGGCGACGCTGGTGTCGGTGCTCGACAACCGCCGCCAAGCCGCCGACGCGCTCGAGGCCGCGGTGGAGGCACGTGCGCGGCCGGCGCGTGCGGCCGCGCAGCAGCGTCAGGCATTGCTCGACCTCGTCGCCGGGCAGGCCTTCCTCGATCGACGCCGCGCCGAGTCGCCGACCACGATCGAAGTGATGGACGAGGTCACCCGCCGCCTGCCCGACGGCACGTACCTCGAGAAATTCGCGATGGAAGACGACCAGCTGACGCTGGTGGGCTTCAGCAACCAGGCATCCGCGCTGGTGGGGCGCATGGAGGGCTCGCCGCTGTGGCGCTCGCCGGCGCTGTCCGGCGCGGTGCAGCCCGATCCGGCCACGGGCCGCGATCGCTTCACCCTCACCGCCGAGCTCGGTCACGCACCGGCCGCCGCCGCGGGAGCCGCGCGATGAACCCAGCCGTGACGCCACGCGAGCGACTCATCGCGCTGGGCGTGCTGCTCGTCGTGCTGGCGCTGGCCTACGCGGTGCTGGTGCACCCGTGGTGGACCGTGCCGATGCGCGAGGTCGGCGCGCGCATCGAACAACTGCAGGAGCGCGACGCACGGCTTCGCGCCGAACTCGACCAGGCCACCGCCGTGCAGGTTCGCCTGCGCGACGCGCAGCAGCGCCTCGCCACGCAGCCGGGCTTCCTGCCCGAAGCGACCTCCGAACTCGCCGTCGCGGGGCTCGTGCAACGCCTGGAGGCGGTGGTGGGGCAGGCCAGCCCGGGCAACCGCAGCTGCCAGATCAGCAACCGTTCGCCGCTGCAGATCGAAGGCAAGGAGCCCTACACGCGCGTCGCGGTGCAGGTGCGCCTGCGCTGCGGCACGCCCGAGCTCGCGGCCGTCCTGCATTCGATCGAGACCGGTACGCCGCGTCTGTTCGTGGAGAACCTCAATCTGCTGGCGCAACGCTTCTTCGGCGACGCGCAGGCCGGCGGCGCCGACGGCGGGCTCGACGTCAGTTTCGATCTGGTCGGCTACCTGCGCCCGGCCGGCACGGCGGTCGAGGGCGCGCCGATGGCGGTCGCGCCGGTCGCCGCACCGATGCCCGCCCCGACGGCGCTGCCGCAGGGCGCCATGCCCACCGCCACGACGCCCGCCGGCATGCCCGGCCCGGCGCCGACCGCTACCGGCACGCCGGGCGCGCCGGCGCCCGAGGTGCGCATGCCGCCGCCCACGCGCGCACCCGCGCCGGATCCAGGGACGCCGGCAGCACCGCCGTCCGGAGGTCCCGATGCGCCTTGACGACATCGCGCCGCGCACATTGCTCACCGGCGCGTTTGCCGCCTGGGCGGTCGCCGCCTGGATCCTGGCGCTGGCCGGGATGGGCGGACGGTTGCCGGAAGGCCGCGGCGGCGCCATCGCGGGCAGTCCGCTGCCGACGCTGCCGAAGGCGACGGCCGGGCGGTCGCTCGGGCCGTTGGCGCAGTACGGCGAAATCAGCGCGCGTCCGCTGCTCGCCACGGATCGCCGCCCGCATGCGTTCTCGCTGGTCACCGGCACCGCCGCGGCCGACACGCCGCCGGATTTCGACCTCGTGCTGACCAGCGTGCTCATCACGCCGCAGGCGCGGCTGGCGATCGTGCAGAAGCCCGACGGCAGCGAGGCCTGGCGCGTGCGAGTGGGCGAGGCGCCGGATTCGCAGCCGAACTGGCACCTCGTCGAGCTGCAGCCGCGCAGCGCGGTGTTCGAGGGCCCCGGCGGTCGCAAGGAGCTCGCGCTGCGCGTGTACGACGGCGGCGCCGCGCCCGCGCCCGCGCCGCCGGGCTCGATCCCGCCCGCCCCTCCGATGCCGGCGCCGATGACCGGCAGCCCGATGCCGGTGCCCAAGTCCGCGCCGACCCCCGCGCCGCCCGCCACCGACGCCTCGGCCGCGCCCGACCCCGCGCAGATCGAACAGATCCGCCAACGCATCGAAGCCCGCCGCGAGGAAATGCGTCGGCGCGCCTCGAACGCCAATCCGCCCGCCACGGTCGCGTCGCCGACCCCGCCCGCGAACCGCTGAGTCCCCCATGCGCATCCAGTCCCGCTCCGCCCTCGTTCGCCCCGTCCTGCGCCACGGCACCGTCGCGCTGACGATCGCCTCGCTACTGGCCGGCTGCGCTACGCCCGCGGTTCCGCGCGTCAAGCGCGAAGGGCGGTTGGACGGCCCGACGGCGGGCACGTCCTCCGCCACCGCGACGACCACCACCGCGACCGGCGACGTGGTGACGACGCCGCTCGCCGCGCAGCCCGAAGGCCCGCGCGCGCAGATCCGCCGCGGCACAGGCGAGGTCATTAACCGCCGCGTGGCCAGCGCGCCGCCGTCGCGGCTCGGTGGCAGTACGGGCGCGGCGACGTTCAACTTCGAGGGCGAGTCGCTGCCGGCGGTCGTCAAGGCGATCCTCGGCGACATGCTCGGGCAGAACTACGTGATCGCGCCGGGCGTGCAGGGCACCGTGACGCTCGCCACGCCCAAGCCCGTGAGTCCCGCCGAGGCACTCAACCTGCTCGAGATGGTGCTCGGCTGGAACAACGCGCGCATGGTCTACACCGGTGGGCGCTACAACATCGTGCCGGCCGACCAGGCACTCGCGGGCACCGTCGCGCCGCGCACCGGGTCGGCGTCCAGCGCGCGCGGCTTCGAGGCCCGCACCGTGCCGCTGAAGTTCGTGTCGGCGACGGAGATGGAGAAGATCCTCAAGCCGTACGCGCGCCCGAACGCGATCGTCAACGTCGACAACGGCCGCAACGTCATCACCGTGGCGGGCACGCGCGCCGAGCTCGAGAACTACCTGCGCACCATCGAGACCTTCGACGTCGACTGGCTGGCCGGCATGTCGGTCGGCGTGTTCCCGCTGCAGTCCGGGCGCGCGACGTCGGTGGTGTCGGACCTCGAGAAGGTGTTCGGCGAGACCAGCAAGTCGCCGGTCGCCGGCATGTTCCGCTTCCTTCCGCTCGAAGGCGCGAACGCGGTGCTGGTGATCACGCCGCAGGCCGCGTACCTCGACGACATCCAGCAGTGGCTCGAGCGCATCGACGGCGCGGGCGGCGATGCGCGGCTGTACTCGTACGAGCTCAAGTACATCAAGGCGAAGGACCTCGCCGACCGCCTCGCCGAAGTGTTCGGCAGCAGCCGTGGCGGTGGCGGCGACAGCGTCGCGGCGCCATCGCTGATGCCCGGGCTGAACTCGGCGGAACTGCGCGATACCGACAGCGGCGCCACCGCGTCGATCGGCGGCGCGCCCACGCCACCCGGCGAGGGCAGCGGCAACTCGACCGGCATGACCTCCTCGCTCTCGCTCAATCCACGCACCGGCGGCAACGGCAGCGTCAGCCTCGACGTGGACGGCCAGCGCGTGGGCGTATCGGCGGTGGACGAAACCAACTCGCTGCTGGTGCGTTCCACGCCGCAGGCCTGGCGCTCGATCCGCGACGTGATCGAGCGGCTCGACGTGATGCCGATGCAGGTGCAGATCGAGGCGCAGGTGGTCGAGGTGCAGCTGAGCGGTGCGTTGCAGTACGGCGTCAACTGGTTCTTCGAGCAGGCCGTCAGCGACCCGACCAGCGTCGGCGGCGCGGGCCTGCCCAACGCCGCGGGCCGCAACATCTGGGGCGACCTGCGCGGCAGCATCCGCCCGGCCGACGTCACGAACCCGGGCCTCGCCTGGACGTTCCTCGGCCGCAACGCCGCGGCGGTGATCAACGCGCTGGACCAGGTCACCGACCTGCAGCTGCTGCAGACGCCGTCGGTCTTCGTGCGCAACAACGCCGAGGCCACGCTCAACGTCGGCAGCCGCATCCCGATCTCGTCGGTCACCGTCGACCCCGGCACCGGCACGGGCGGCGTGACCTACAGCCAGGTGCAGTACCTCGACACCGGCATCATCCTCAAGGTGCGGCCGCGCATCACCCGCGACGGCATGGTGTTCCTCGACATCGTGCAGGAAGTGAGCTCGCCCGGCACGGTGGCCGACCGCAACGGCAACGTGCGCATCGACACTCGCAAGGTGAAGACGGAGACCGCCGTGCAGAGCGGCGACACCGTGATGCTCGCCGGCCTGATCAGCGACGGCGTGACCAAGGGCTCGTCGGGTATTCCGGGCCTGAGCCGGATTCCCGTCGTGGGCGGCCTGTTCGGCCGGCAGACGTCGAAGACCGACCGCAACGAGGTCATCGTGCTGCTCACGCCGACGGTGGTGCGCAACCCGCAGGAAGTGCGCAACCTGACCGACGAGTACACGCAGCGCTTCCGCGCGATGGAACCGCTGCACCGCGCCGACAAGCGCAAGACCGGCGTCGAGGTGCGCTGAGCCGCATGCACACGGCCGCCGGCGCCCGGCGCGGCGACGGCCGCGGAGCATCGACATGACCGCCGACGGCATCGTCGCGGTGGTCGTCAGCTACCGCAGCGCGGAAACGATCGAGCTCTGCCTGCAGCGCCTGCGCGCGGCCGACGGCGTGACGGCCATCCGCGTCGTCGACAACGGCTCGGACGACGGCACGCTCGGCATCGTGCAGCGCGTGGCCGCGAGCGAGCCGCGACTGAAGTTCATCGCCAATCCCGACAATCCCGGCTTCGCGGTGGCCTGCAACCAGGGTGCGCGCGCCGCGGACGAACCGTGGATCGCCTTCGTCAACCCCGACTGCCTGGTCGAGCGCGACACGCTGGCGCGCATGCGCGCGCTCGCGGCCGGCATCGCGCCGGCGCTGCTGGGCTGCGAGCTGGTCGACGAGAACGGCGCGGCCGATGTGGCGGCGCGGCGGCGCGATCCGGACTTCGCCGCGATGCTGGCGAACGCGCTGGGCGGCGGCACGGACCTCTCGCTGACGACGGACGGCACGCCGCTGCAGCGCGTCGACGCCGTGTCGGGCGCGCTGATGCTGCTGCCGCGTACGCTGTTCGACGCGGTCGGCGGCTTCGACGAAGCCTATCGGCTGCATGCGGAGGACCTCGACCTGTGCCGTCGCGTGCGCGAGGCCGGCGGCACCGTCGCGATCGCCAATGCCGTGCGCGTGGTGCACGTGCGCGGTGTATCGAGCCGGTCGCGGCCGTTCTTCGTCGAATGGCACAAGCACCTCGGGCTCTGGCGCTACTTCCGGAAGTTCGAGGCCGACCGCCGCAGTACGCCGATGCGCGCGGCCGTCGCGCTCGCCATCGCCGCGCGGTTCGCTTCACGCGCACTGTCGATCGTGTTGTCGACAATCGCAGGCCGCTGACGCCGACGGGGCATCGCGCCCATGATCATCCGGTCGCTGCTGGATACCGACCTCTACAAGCTCACCATGATGCAGGCGGTGCTGCACCAGCATCCGGCCGCGCAGGTGACGTATCGCTTCCGCTGCCGCACGCCGGGCATCGACCTGTCGCCGTTCGTCGAGGAGATACGCGCCGAGATAGACGCGCTCTGCAGCCTGTGCTTCACCGATGACGAGCTCGATTACCTGCGCGGCCTGCGTTTCATCAAGCCCGACTTCGTCGATTTCCTCGGCCTGTTCCACCTCGATGCGAAGTACGTGCGGCTCGCGGCGGTGCCGGGCGCATCGGGCGGCATCGAACTCGAGCTTGAAGGCCCGTGGCTGCACACGATCCTGTTCGAGGTGCCGCTGCTGGCGATCGTCAACGAAGTCTGGTTCCGCCACCAGCCGCCCGCGCACCAGGCCGAAGGCCTGCGCCGGCTCGACGCTAAGATCGCGCGGCTGCGCGCGCTGCCGGCGTGCACGGTGTCGGACTTCGGCACGCGGCGGCGCTATTCGCGCGATTGGCAGGCGCGCGTGCTGCCGATCCTGCGCGACGGCCTCGGCGACCGCTTCGCGGGCACCAGCAACGTCGGCTTCGCGCGCGAGTACGACATGGTGGCGCACGGCACGATGGCCCACGAGTTCCTGCAGGCGTTCCAGGCCCTCGGCCCGCGCCTCGTCGACTCGCAGAAGGCGGCGCTGGAAGCGTGGGTGCACGAATACCGCGGCGACCTCGGCGTCGCGCTGTCGGACGTGGTCGGGCTCGACGCGTTCCTGCGCGACTTCGACCTCTATTTCTGCAAGCTCTTCGACGGCGTGCGCCACGACTCGGGCGATCCGTTCGACTGGGGCGAGCGGGTGATGGCACACTTCGAGCGCCATCGCATCGATCCGCGCACGCGCACGCTCGTGTTCAGCGACAGCCTCGATGCCGATCGCGTGCTCGCACTGGCCGACCGCTTCGGCACCCGCGCGAGGCTGGCGTTCGGCATCGGCACCAACCTCACCAACGACCTCGGCCCGACGCCGATCAGCATCGTGATCAAGATGGTCCGCTGCAACGGCCAGCCGGTCGCCAAGATCAGCGATTCGCCGGGCAAGGGCATGGGCGACGATCCGGGCTACCTCGCCTACCTGCGGCAGGTGTTCGGCCTGCCGGCGCAGGCGCCCTAGCGGTCGAGGCGGAACTTGAGCTGCAGGCCGAGCGTGTTCGGCGTCGAGCCGGGCACGTGCGGCAGGTAGATCAGGTTGGCGCCGATGCGGCGGTACTC
Source organism: Cognatilysobacter segetis (assembly GCF_004359965.1). Classification (GTDB taxonomy): domain Bacteria; phylum Pseudomonadota; class Gammaproteobacteria; order Xanthomonadales; family Xanthomonadaceae; genus Cognatilysobacter; species Cognatilysobacter segetis. The sequence continues at coordinate 10,507 of NZ_SMRQ01000021.1, forward strand.
GATCTTCGCGACCAGCGCGCCCGCCGGCGCCGCGTCGCCGCCGTTGTAGCCCGGATAGCCGTTGACCAGACCGACCATCGCGCCTACGCGCACGTGGCGGCCGAGGGCCAGCGGCGTGTAGTGGTACAGCGCGTACCAGGAGTCCTCGTAGACCGAGTTGCGGTAATAGCCGATCGACGCGCCATGACGCGGTCGCCACTCCCACTCCAGCCCCGCGCCGTAGTTCGACTGGTTGAAGTGCTCGCCGGGGCCGAGGAACTCGTCGGCGCTGCCGAAATGATGCGAGGCGACGTTCACGTCGGCCCACCATTCGGGCGAGGTCCACGCGGTTTCGGTAGCGGTCGCGGCGTCCGGCACCTGCTGTGCGAGCGCAGGGGTGGCGCCCGCCGCGAGAAGGCCGAATGCGAGGACGGTGCGGATCATCTTCGTGCGCGAGGTCGACATGCCGTCGACGCTAGCAACGCGTGGCGCGTCCCGTCCTCACGCCGGGGCGTCGAAGCTGAACGAGCCGGCGTGCGGCGCGTCCGAAGACTGCCCTGCGTGCCCGACGCGTCCGGCCGTCAGCGATGGCGGTTGATCGCGTCGCGCAGATCGCGCGCGGCACGCGCCGCGGCCTCGGCATAGTCGGCGCCGTTCGACGCGTAGAGCACCGCGCGCGACGAGCTGATCATCAGGCCCGTGCCGTCCGCCGCCTTCGCGTTGGACACGACGTCGCCCGCGTCGCCGCCCTGCGCGCCGACGCCCGGCACCAGCAACGGCATGTCCTTGACCAGCGCGCGCACCTCCGCGAGCTGCTCGGGCCACGTCGCGCCGACCACCAGCGCGATGTTGCCGTGCGCGTTCCATTCGATCGCCGCCTTCTCCGCGACGTGCTGGTACAGCGGTCGCCCCGCGACGAGCAGGTCCTGCAGCTCGCCGGCGCCCGGGTTCGACGTGCGGCACAGGATGATCACGCCCTTGTCGGCGCGGTCGAGGAACGGCTGCAGCGCGTCGCGGCCGAGGTACGGGTTCACCGTGACCGCATCGGCGCCGTAGCGGTCGAAGGCTTCGGTCGCGTAGTGCTGCGCCGTGCTGCCGATGTCGCCGCGCTTGCTGTCGAGGATCACCGGCACCCGCGGATGCGCGGACTTGATGTGCGCGATCAGGCGCTCCAGCGCGCCCTCCGCCCGCAGCGCGGCGAAGTGCGCGATCTGCGGCTTGAATGCGCAGGCGGAATCGGCGGTGGCGTCCGCGATGTCGCGGCAGAACGCGAACACGGCGTCCGCGTCGCCGGCGAAGCGCGGCGGGAACTTCGCCGGCTCGGGGTCGAGCCCGACGCATACCAGCGTGTTCGCCTGCTGCCAGCGGTCGCGCAATGCCTGCATGAAGCCCATCGGAGTTCCTCGCGTCGGATGCGACGACGCCCGCCGGTGAGGGCGGGCGTCGCGGTGGATCGGGTTACTTGAGCGCCTTGAAGCGCAGGCGGTGCGGCTGCGCGCCGTCGGCACCGAGGCGACGCTTCTTGTCTTCCTCGTACTCGCGGTAGTTGCCCTGGAAGAACTCGACGTGCGAGTTGCCCTCGAACGCGAGGATGTGCGTCGCGATGCGGTCGAGGAACCAGCGATCGTGCGAGATCACGAACGTGTTGCCCGGGAACTCGAGCAGCGCGTCTTCCAGCGCGCGCAGCGTCTCGATGTCGAGGTCGTTCGACGGTTCGTCGAGCAGCAGCACGTTGCCGCCCTGCAGCAGCGTCTTGGCCATGTGCAGGCGGCCGCGCTCGCCGCCCGAGAGCTGGCTGACGATCTTCTGCTGGTCCTGGCCCTTGAAGTTGAAGCGGCCGATGTAGGCGCGCGACTGGATCTCGATGCCGTTGATGTTGAGGATGTCGAGGCCGCCCGACACTTCCTGGAAGACGTTGTGGTTGCCTTCCAGCGCGTCGCGGCTCTGGTCGACGTAGGCGAGCTTGACCGTCTGGCCGATGTCGATCTCGCCCGAATCCGGCTTCTCCTTGCCGATGATCATCTTGAACAGCGTCGACTTGCCGGCGCCGTTCGGGCCGATGATGCCGACGATCGCGCCCGGCGGCACCGAGAACGAGAGGTCGTCGATCAGCAGGCGGTCGCCGAACTTCTTCGAGACGTTCTTGAACTCGATGACCTTGTTGCCCAGGCGCTCGCCCGGCGGAATGAAGATCTCGTTGGTCTCCTGGCGGCGCTGGTAGTCGACCGACTGCAGCTCCTCGATGCGCGCCAGGCGCGCCTTGCCCTTGGAGCGACCGCCCTTGGCGTTCTGCCGCGCCCATTCCAGCTCCTTCTGGATGGCCTTCTGGCGCGACTTCTCCTGGTTCTCTTCCTGCTTGAGGCGCTCGTCCTTCTGCACGAGCCACTCGGTGTAGTTGCCCTTCCACGGAATGCCGCGGCCGCGGTCGAGTTCGAGGATCCATTCGGCCGCGTTGTCGAGGAAGTAGCGATCGTGCGTCACGGCGACCACGGTGCCGGTGTAGCGCGCGAGGAACTGCTCCAGCCACTCCACCGATTCCGCGTCGAGGTGGTTGGTCGGTTCGTCGAGCAGCAGCATGTCGGGCTTCTGCAGCAGCAGGCGGCACAGCGCGACGCGGCGCTTCTCACCGCCGGACAGCTTGCCGACGATCGCGTCCCACGGCGGCAGGCGCAGCGCGTCGGCCGCGACTTCGAGCTGGTTCTCGAGCGTGTGCGCGTCGCCGGCGGCGAGGATCGCTTCGAGGCGCTCCTGCTCCTTGGCCAGCGCGTCGAAATCCGCGCCGTCCTCGGCGTAGGCCGCGTAGACCGCTTCGAGCGCGGCCTGCGCGTTGATGATGTCGCCGAGGCCTTCCTCCACCGCCTGGCGCACGGTGTGCTCCGGATTCAGCTCGGGCTCCTGCGCGAGGTAGCCGACCTTGATGCCAGGCTGCGGGCGCGCCTCGCCCGAGAAATCGGTGTCCACGCCGGCCATGATCTTGAGCACGGTCGACTTGCCGGCGCCGTTCAGGCCGAGCAGGCCGATCTTGGCGCCCGGGAAGAACGACAGCGAGATGTCCTTGATGATCTGGCGCTTCGGAGGAACGGTCTTGCTGACGCCGTTCATCGTGTAGATGTACTGCATGGAGGCTCCGGTCGTGCACGGGCGCGGGGCGCCGCGTGGGGCAGCAGCGGCCGCCTGCGCGGGGCAGGGGCCACGGGGGAATTCGGGATAGCCCCGAATTATAAGGCCGGGCACGGCCGCGGCGGGCCCGGCCGGGGTCGGCGGCGGGCTAGAATTCACGTCGTCCCGACCCCTCCGGAGCCCCCGATGTTCGCTCGCGACGCCCGTATCGAAGGATTCGACCCCGAACTGGCCCAGGCGATCGCGGACGAGCGCCGTCGCCAGGAGGACCACGTCGAGCTGATCGCCTCCGAGAACTACGCCTCGCCGCGCGTGCTCGAAGCGCAGGGGTCGGTGCTGACCAACAAGTACGCCGAAGGCTATCCGGGCAAGCGCTACTACGGCGGTTGCGAGTACGTCGACGTCGCCGAGCGCCTTGCCATCGACCGCTGCAAGCAGCTCTTCGATGCCGACTACGCCAACGTGCAGCCGCACTCGGGCTCGCAGGCCAATCAGGCCGTCTATTTCGCGCTGCTCAATCCGGGCGACACGATCCTGGGCATGAGCCTCGCCCACGGCGGCCACCTCACGCACGGCGCGAAGGTGAACCTGTCGGGCAAGATCTACAACGCGGTGCAGTACGGCGTCGACGAGAACGGCCTGATCGACTACGCCGAGGTCGAGCGCCTCGCGCAGGAGCACAAGCCGAAGATGCTCGTCGCGGGCTTCTCCGCGTACTCGCAGATCGTCGACTGGGCGCGCATGCGCCAGATCGCGGATTCGGTCGGCGCGCTGTTCTTCGTCGACATGGCGCACATCGCCGGCCTCGTCGCCGCGGGCGTGTACCCGTCGCCGCTGCCGCATGCGCACGTGGTCACGTCGACCACGCACAAGACGCTGCGCGGCCCGCGCGGCGGCATCATCGTCGCGAAGAATCCGTCCGAAGAGCTGACCAAGAAGCTGCAGAGCATTGTGTTCCCCGGCATCCAGGGCGGCCCGCTGATGCACGTGATCGCCGCAAAGGCGGTCGCCTTCAAGGAAGCGCTCGACGACGACTTCAAGGCCTACCAGCAGCAGGTCGTGAAGAACGCGCAGGCGATGGCGGAAACGCTCATCAAGCGCGGCTACAAGATCGTCTCGGGCGGCACGCAGAACCACCTGATGCTGGTCGACATGATCGGCCGCGACGCCAGCGGCAAGGACGCGGAAGCCGCGCTCGGCCGCGCACACATCACGGTGAACAAGAACTCGGTGCCGAACGATCCGCGCTCGCCGTTCATCACGTCGGGCCTGCGCCTGGGCACGCCGGCGGTCACCACGCGCGGCTATCGCGAGGCCGAGTGCATCGCGCTCGCCAACTGGATCGCCGACGTGCTCGACAACCCGAAGGACGAAGCGGTGATCGCGCGCGTCGCGGACGCCGTGCAGTCGCAGTGCGCGAACTTCCCGGTGTACGGGGCGAACGCATGAACCGCGCCGCCGTGCTCGCGGCGCTGCTGCCCGCCTGCGCGCTCGCGCAGGACGTCGCGCCGGATACCGACGCCGCGATGGCCGATGTGTCCTCGCATCGCGACTACACCGACCCTGCGCAGCGCGAGCGCCCCATCGCCTGCGCCCCAGGTGACCTCGAGCGTCGGCCGGGCCAGAGCCTGGGCCAGGTGTTCGGCGATGCGTGGCCCGCGCCGCCCGCGGACGCCGCCAAGCGCGAGCGCGCGACGGTCGAGCACTGGGGCAAGCTCGTGATGCCCGCCGGGCTCGCGCCCAAGGACGTGACGGTCGTGGTGGCCGCCCTCGTCGGCGCCGACGGCGAGCCGCTGCGTGCCGAGCCGCTTTGCGCGACCGAGACCGGTTTCGACACCTCGGCGGCGCGCACCGTGATGCGCAGCCGCTTCGCGCCGACGCGGTACGACGGCGTGCCCGCGGTCGGCGCGACGGTCGTGGTCGTGCAGTACGCGCGCAACGCGGGCGGCATGCGCACCGGTCGTCGTCCCTGATGCATTGCCCGTTCTGCCAGCACCAGGACACGCGCGTGATCGATTCCCGCGTGTCCGAGGACGGGGCGACGATCCGTCGCCGCCGCGTCTGCGAGGCCTGCGGCGAACGGTTTTCCACGCTCGAGACGATCGAGCTCAAGCTGCCGGCGATCGTCAAGAGCGACGGCCGCCGCGAGGCCTTCGATGCGCGCAAACTGCGCACCGGCTTCGACCGCGCGCTGCAGAAGCGCCAGGTGGCCGAGGAGCAGATCGAGGCCGCCGTGCGGTCGGTCGTGCACCAGCTGCGCATGACCACCGAACGCGAGGTGCCGTCGCGCCGCATCGGCGAATTCGTGATGGGCGAGCTGCGCAAGCTCGACCATGTCGCCTACGTGCGGTTCGCCTCGGTGTATCGCGCCTTCGAGGACGTGGCGGATTTCCGCGAGGAGCTCGACCGCCTCGAACGCGACGTCGCGCCGGTAGAAGGCCAGTTGCCGCTGCTCGGCGAGGACGAGCCGAAGCCGGAGAAGGGACGCCGTCGCTGATCGCGCCGCGCGGGTCGACGCCGCCGGCGTGCGCAAGCCCGAGTCGCCGCTCGACGGATCCGATGTATTCGACAGCCAGCCGGGGAACCGCATGTCCGAAGTCTTCACCGCCCTCGACCACGCGATGATGGCCCGCGCGCTGCGGCTCGCCGCGCGCGGCGCGTACACCACGCGTCCCAATCCGATGGTCGGCAGCGTGCTGGTCCGTGACGGCGAGATCGTCGGCGAAGGTTTCCACCAACGCGCGGGCGGGCCGCATGCCGAGATCTTCGCGCTGCGCGCGGCCGGCGATCGTGCGCGCGGCGCCACCGCCTACGTGACGCTCGAGCCCTGCGCGCACACCGGCCGCACCGCGCCCTGCGCCGATTCGCTGATCGAGGCGGGCGTCGCGCGCGTGGTCGGCGCGATGCGCGATCCGTTCCCGCAGGTCGACGGTGCGGGGTTCGATCGCCTGCGCGCGGCCGGCATCGAGGTGCAGGTCGGCCTGATGGAGGCGCAGGCGCGCGAGCTCAATCGCGGCTTCCTGTCGCGTGTCGAGCGCGGCCGGCCGTGGCTGCGCGTGAAGCTCGCGATGAGCCTCGACGGCCGCACCGCGCTCGCCAGTGGCGAATCGAAATGGATCAGCGGCGCCGCCTCGCGGCAGGACGTGCAGCGCTGGCGCGCGCGGTCGTCCGCCCTGATGACGGGTGCCGGCACGATCCTCGCCGACGATCCGCAGCTCACGGTGCGGCTCGACGACGGTGCCGACTTCGTCCCGCCGCTGCGCGTGGTGCTGGACCCCGGCCTCGCCACCATCCACCGCGGCCGCGTGCGCGAGGGCGACGCACCGACGCTCTACGTGCACGCGCCCGACACGCGGATCCCGCGCGAATGCGATGCGCAGATGGCCGCCGCGCCGGTCCACGGCGGCCGCTTCGACCTGGCGGCCGTACTGCGGCTGCTGGGCGACCGCAAAATCAACGAGGTCCAGCTCGAGGCGGGCGCGACGCTCGCCGGTGCCTTCCTGGCCGCGGGGCTGGTCGACGAGCTGCTGCTGTACGTCGCGCCGGTGCTGCTGGGTGCGACGGCGCGCCCGCTGTTCGACGGCTTCGACGTGCACCAGATGGCCGAGCGCCAGCAGATGCGCACGATCGACTCGCGCCAGACCGGCGACGACCTGCGCCTGCTGCTGCGGCCCGCGGCATGAGCGTGCAGGACCACTTTTCCGGTGTCGCGCAGGCCTATGCCGTGGCGCGGCCAGGCTATCCCGCGGCCCTGTACGACGCGATCGCCGAGCACGTGCCGGCCACCGCGCACGTGTGGGAGCCGGGCTGCGGCAGCGGCCAGGCCACGCGCGACCTCGCCGCGCGCTTCGCGCACGTGCACGCGACCGATCCCAGCGCGATGCAGGTCGCCCAGCACTGGGCGCACCGCGAACGCACGGCGAACGTGACGCTCGCCGTCGAGCCCGCCGAGCACACATGGCTGTTCGATGCCTCCGTCGACCTCGTCGCAGTCGCGCAGGCGATGCACTGGTTCGACGTGCCGGCGTTCTTCGCCGAATGCGATCGCGTGCTGCGCCCGGGCGGCGTGCTCGCGGCGTGGGGCTACGACGACTTCGACATGCCGGACGGCATGGCGGCGGCGATCGAGCCATTCCGCGCCCGCATCGAGGCCGACTGGCCGCCCGAGCGGCGCTTCATCAAGCGGCATTACGCGGACTTCGACTGGCCGTTCGACCGGCTCGAGGCGCCGGCGCTGACGCTGTCGGTCGACTGGCCCTTCGACCGCTTCGTCGGTTACCTCTCGAGCTTCTCGGCGGTGGTCCAGCATCGCGCGCGCACCGGCGAGGACGCGGTGGCGCTGCACGCCGACGCCCTGCGCGAGGCCTGGGGCGATCCGCAGGCGGTGCGTACCGTGACGTGGCCGCTGTTCCTGCACCTGCGGCGCAAGGCCTAGGCGCGGCGGCGCGTCCGGACGCGAGGACCGGACACAGTGTTCCCCGCCGGCATCGGCCTGCGCCGGCCCGTCGCCGGCCGGGCACGGGCAGGGCGCGGTAGAATCGCTGCGCCGGTTCGCCGGCATTCCACGACGTCTTCAGGGCGGGGTGCGATTCCCCACCGGCGGTAAGCGCGGTCCCCGTGCGAGCCCGCGAGCGCTTCCGCGATGCGGAAGGTCAGCAGATCCGGTGCGAGGCCGGAGCCGACGGTCACAGTCCGGATGAAAGAAGACGGTGTCCTCGCGCGGCCGCGGCCGTGCGTGCATCGCCTCGTGCCTTGGGGCGTTTTTCGCTCATCGATCCGCGCGAGAAACGTTTCATGTCCAGCGACACTTCCCGCATGCCCGCCTTCGCACCGGAGGCGCGCTGATGTTCACCGGCATCATCGAAGGCGTCGGCGCGATCGCGTCCATCGAGCCGCGCGGCGGCGATGTCCGCCTGCGCATCGCCGCCGGGACGCTCGCGTTCGACGACGTGCGCCTCGGCGAGAGCATCGCGGTCAACGGCGTCTGCCTGACGGTGGTCGCGTTCGACGCCGCCTCGTTCGAGGCCGACGCGTCCACCGAAACGCTGGCGCTCACCACGCTCGGCCGGCTCGCAGTCGGCGCGGCGGTGAACCTCGAGCGCGCGATGCGCCCGAACGACCGTCTCGGCGGGCATCTGGTCAGCGGCCACGTCGACGGCGTCGGCGCGGTGGTGTCGGTGCACGACGATGCGCGCGCGCAGCGCTGGCGCTTCTCGGCGCCGGCCGCCTTGCTGCGCTACATCGCGAAGAAGGGCTCGATCTGCGTGGACGGCGTCAGCCTCACCGTCAACGAAGTCGACGCCGACGGCTTCGAGGTCGCACTGGTGCCGCATACCGTCGCGCACACGGCGTTCGCGTCGACGCAGGTCGGCGACGCCGTGAACCTCGAGATCGACCTGGTCGCACGCTACGTCGAGCGGCTGCTCACCGGAGAACGCGCATGAGCTTCGCCACCATCCCCGAGCTGCTCGAGGAGATCCGCGCCGGCCGCATGGTCGTGATCGTCGACGACGAGGACCGCGAGAACGAGGGCGACCTGATCATGGCCGCCGAACTGGTGCGGCCGCAGGACATCAACTTCATGGTCACGCATGCGCGCGGGCTGGTCTGCCTGTCACTCACGCGCGAACGCTGCCGCCAGCTCGGCCTGCCGCCGATGGTGCGCGACAACACGTCGCCGCACCACACCAACTTCACTGTCTCCATCGAGGCGGCCGAAGGCGTCACCACGGGCATTTCGGCCTACGACCGCGCGCATACCGTGCGCACCGCGGTGCGGCCGGACGCCAGCGTCGCCGACCTCAGCCAGCCCGGCCACATCTTCCCGCTGATGGCGCAGCCCGGCGGCGTGCTGAGCCGCGCGGGGCATACCGAGGCGGCGAGCGACCTCGCACTGCTCGCCGGCATGGAGCCGGCCGGCGTGCTGGTCGAGATCCTCAACCCCGACGGCTCGATGGCGCGGCGCCCGGAACTCGAGGTCTTCGCGCGCGAGCACGGCCTGAAGATGGGCTCGATCGAGATGCTGATCCGCCATCGCCTGGAGACCGAGCACACGGTCGAGCGAGTGGAGACGCGCGCGATCGACACCGAGCACGGCCCGTTCACGCTGGTGGTCTATCGCGACCGCGTCAGCCATGCGCTCCACTTCGCCCTGCTGCGCGGCGAGCCCGATCCGTCCGTGCCGACGCTGGTGCGCGTGCACATGCTCAATCCGCTGGCCGATGCCGTGCACTGGCGTCGCGCCGATTTCGGTCCGGCGGTGGGGGACGTGCTGGCCCGGATCGCTGCCGAGGACCGCGGCGCGCTGGTACTGCTGTCCGAGCCGACCGACGCCGCCTCGCTGCTCGCGCGCATCCGCGAGCAGCCGGCCCCGGACCCGGACGGCCGCGGCGCGGGCCTCGCCGAATGGCGCCGCAATGGCGCGGGCGCGCAGATCCTCGCCGACCTCGGCCTGGGCCGACTGCGGATCATCGGCACGCCGCGCAAGCAGGTCGGCCTGGCGGGCTTCGGGCTGGACGTCGTCGAGTACGTCGACCCGGCGCGCTGAACCGTCTCACCGCCGGCCCGGCGCCGAGCCGGTAAACTTCGCAACCCTTCGCGGAACCCCGATCCGATGCCCCATCTCGAAGGCGACCTGCGCAGCCCGCCCGGCGCGCGCTACGCCATCATCGCCAGCCGCTGGAACCCGCGGATCACCGACACGCTGGTCGCCGGCGCGCGCAAGACCTTCGCCGACCACGGCGTGGACGAGGCGGCGGTCGACGTGATCCGCGTGCCGGGCGCGTGGGAGATCCCGCAGGTGGCGGCCCGCCTGGCGCGCACGCGCGGCCATGCGGCGATCGTCGCGCTGGGCTGCGTGGTACGCGGCGACACGCGGCATTACGAACAGGTGGCCGACGGCTGCTCCGACGGCCTGATGCGCGTGTCGCTGGACCACGGCCTGCCGGTCGCCAACGGCGTGCTGGCGGTGGACCGCTTCGAGGACGCGCAGGCGCGCGCCGGCGGCAGCCACGGCAACACGGGCGAGGAAGCGGCGCTGGTCGCCATCGAAATGGCGCACCTGCTCGCGCAGCTGCCCGGAGCGAACGAATGAACAAGCACCCCCGGAAGGACGGCGTCGACCCGGTCCTGCGTTCCCGCGCGCGCCGCCGCGCCCTGCAGGCCGTCTACGCGTGGCAGCTCTCGGGCGCGCCCGTGCGCGAGGTGATCGCGCAGTTCGCGCACGAGCAGGCGCGCGAGATCGCCGACCTCGAGTATTTCGAGGACCTCGTGCGCGGCGTGGACGCGAACCAGGAAGCGCTCGACGAGGCGCTCGCGCCGTTCCTCGACCGCGACATCGACCAGGTCGATCCGGTCGAGCGCGCGGTACTGCGCCTGGCCGCGTACGAGCTGCGCCTGCGGCCTGACGTGCCGTACCGCGTCGTCATCAACGAGGCGATCGAGACCGCCAAGCGCTTCGGCGCCGAGCACGGCCATACGTACATCAACGGCGTGCTCGACCACGCCGCCGCGGAATGGCGCGCGCCGGAAGTGCAGGCGTCCAAGCGCCCGCGCTGACGCGACACGATGGGCGCCGGCGAGTTCGACCTGATCGAGCGTATCCGGCGGCGCATCATCGCGCGCGATGACGTCGTGCTCGGCATCGGCGACGATGCCGCGCTGCTCGCGGTGCCGCCGGGAATGCAGCTGGTCGTCGCGATGGACACGCTCAACGCGGGCGTGCATTTCCCGCTCGACACCCGGCCGGCCGACATCGGCTGGAAGGCGCTCGCGGTCAATCTCTCCGACCTCGCCGCGATGGGCGCGACGCCGGCCTGGTGCACGCTCTCGCTGTCCCTGCCCGCGGCCGACGCGGACTGGCTCGATGCATTCCTGGACGGCTTCGGCGCGCTCGCGTCATTGCACGGCGTCGCGCTGGTCGGTGGCGACACCACGCGCGGCCCGCTGTCGATCAGCGTGACCGCCCATGGTTTCGTGGCGACGGGCGCCGCGCTCCGCCGCGATGGCGCGCGCATCGGCCACGACGTCTGGATATCCGGCACGCCCGGCGACGCGGCGGCCGCGCTGGCGCTGCTGCGCCACGCGCCGGCGCCGCCCGCGTTCGCCGCCGACGCCGCGGCGCGCGAAGCCCTGCGCGCGCGGCTCGACCGCCCGCAGCCGCGCGTCGGCCTGGGTCGTGCGCTGGGCGGGATCGCGCACGCGGCGATCGATATCTCCGACGGCCTGCTGGCCGACCTCGGCCACGTCGCGCGCGCGAGCGGCGTGCACATCGACGTCGACCTCGATGCGCTGCCCGCGTCGCCGCACTTGGCCAATGTCGCGCGCGACTGGCGTCTGCGCTGGCAGGCCACCGGCGGTGACGACTATGAACTCGCGATCACCGCGCCCGCCGCGGCGCGCGCGGCGATCGGCGCGCTGACCGACGACGACGGCACGCGGTTCACGCGCATCGGCCGCGTGGCGGCGGGCGCGGGCGTCGTGGCGCGGTGCGATGGCGAACGGATCGAGTTCGACCGCCTCGGCTACCAGCACTTCGCCGGCGCCGCGCCTCAGCGATAGCGGCGCGCGAGGGCGAGCAGCGCGGCCGCCTCGCGCGGTTCCAGCGCGATCGCCGGCCCCTCGAGCGCGCGCTGGTCCTCGAGCGGCAGCGCCGGGCTCGGTCGGTCGAACGTGCGTCCGGGCAACGAGGCGGGCAAGCGGACAGGCGGCGCGTCGGTGAGGGCGCGGACCAGCTGTGCGGCCATGACGACGGTGGCCGCGGGCGAGGGATGCAGGCCGTCCGGGAAGACCGCGCGTCGACCATGCCCGGCGAGGTCGACCAGCGCGTCGCCGCAATGCACGACGCGTGCGCCGGTGCGACGCGCGAGCTCGCGCGTGCCGGCGTCGACGTGCGGCTGCGCGGCTTCGTTGGGATGCCAGGTCTCCAGCAGCAGTACGCGGTCCGCATGGCCAGAGGCCGCCCGGGCGAACTCGCGGTGGGCGGCGATCAGGTCGCGGCATTCGCGGCCGTTGCGCGTCGCTATGTCGGCCACGCACGCCGGTACGGCACCTCGTTCCTGCAGCACAAGCGCGTCCCAGTGGCCGCCCTCCAGCGCGGCGCGCGCGAGGCCGTCGGCCCAGTGTTGCGCGAGCGTGCCGCCGGGCGCGACGAAGGTCCGCGTCTCGATGCGCATGGGCACCGGCTGCGCCTCGCCGATGCGTGCGAGCACCGCGGGGAGGTCGTTGACGTAGGTCAGGCTGTTGCCGACGAACAGCACGCGCAGCGGCGTGGGCTCGCCGGCGCGCGCCGTGAGCGCCGCCAGCAGCAGGACCAGGAGCGGGGCGGGGCGCAGGCGCATCGGGCGAGCTTACGTCGGCCCCAGCACGCGCGCGACCGACGCGCGCAGCGCCGGCAGGACCTCATCGTCGAACCACGGATTCGCCTTGAACCACGCCACGTTGCGCGGGCTCGGATGCGGCAGCGGCACGACGTCGGGTGCGTACTCGCGCCATGCGCGCACCGTGTCGGTGAGCGTCGCCCCGCGGTGCGAGCCGAGGAAATAGGCCTGCGCGTACTGGCCGATCAGCAACGTCAGGCCGACGGCGGGCAGCATCGGCAACAGCGTGCCGTGCCAGGTGGCGCGGCATTCGGGGCGCGGCGGCGCGTCGCCACCGCCGGCGCGCCCCGGATAGCAGAAGCCCATCGGCACGATCGCGACGCGTGATTCGTCGTAGAACGTCGGCGCATCGACCTGCAGCCATTCGCGAAGGCGACGCCCGCTGGCGTCGTCCCACGGCACGCCGCTGGCATGCACGCGGGTGCCCGGCGCCTGGCCGACGATCAGCAGCCGCGCGGTCGGCGACGCGCGCAGCACGGGACGCGGTCCCAGCGGCAGGTGCGCTTCGCAGAGGCGGCAGGCGCGGATCGCGCCGAGCAGGTTGTCGAGCGGGCGCGAGTCGGCGGTCATGCATGCAGTTTCGCGGCAGCCGGCGTAATGCACGCCGTACGGCGCTCAGGGCAGCAGCTTGCCCGGGTTGAGGATGCCGTCCGGATCGAACGCGGCCTTGACCGCGCGCATCAGCGCGAGCGTGGCGGGCGTCACCGCCTGCGGCATGAAATCGCGCTTGGCCAAGCCGATCCCGTGCTCGCCCGACAGCGTGCCACCCAGCGACACCGTGAGCGCGAACACCCTCGCCAGCGCGGCATCGGCGCGCGCGCACTGCGACGCGTCGGACGGCTCGTAGAGGATGTTGACGTGCAGGTTGCCGTTGCCGGCGTGGCCGAAGCAGACGATCGGCAGCGAGGCCCCGTTCGCGATCGTCTGCACGCCATCGACCAGCGCGGGAATGCGCGAGACCGGTACGACGACGTCCTCGTTGATCTTGCCGGCCGCCAGCGTGCGCAGCGACGGCGAGAGCGCCTTGCGCGCCGACCACAGCCGCTCGCGCGAGGCGGCGTCGGGCGCCGCGTCCAGCGCGAGCAGCCCGTCGACGCGTGCCGCGCGCGACAGGGCCGCGATCGCCGCATCGAGCGATGCCGCGTCGCCGTCCGCTTCGATCATCAGCAGCGCACCCGCGTCCGTGGGCAGGTCGGCGCCGCCGACGTCGCGCGCGAGCCGCACCGCGTGGTGGTCCATGAATTCCAGCATCGACGGCGTGACCGGCTGCGCCATCAGGCGCGCCACCGCCGCGGCCGCGCTCGCCACGTCGCGATAGACCGCGCGCAGCGCGCGACGCTCGGGCGGCACCGGCGCGAGCCGCAGCGTCGCCTCGACGATCAGCGCGAGCGTGCCTTCGCTGCCGACCAGCAGGCGCTGCAGGTCATAGCCCGTCGCGCCCTTGGTGGTCGCGCTGCCGCAGGTGACGAGTTCGCCCGCGCCGCTGACGGCGGTGAGCGCGAGCACGTTGTCGCGGCTCGCACCGTACTTCACCGCGCGCGGGCCGCCCGCGTTGCAGGCGAGGTTGCCGCCGATCGTGCTGAACGCGGCGCTGGTGGGATCGGGCGGCCAGAACAGGCCGTGCGGCGCCAGCGCCGCCTGCAGGTCGCCGTTGAGCACGCCCGGTTCGACGATCGCGCAGCGGTCGCCGGGGCGGATGTCGACGATGCGGTCCATGCGTTCGAACGACACCACGACGCCGCCCGCGACCGGCACCGCGGCGCCCGTCGTGTTGGTGCCGCGACCGCGCGCGACCACCGGCACGCGATGCGCACGGCAGGCGCGCACGAGTTCGAGCACCTGCAGGCGATCGCGCGGCAGCGCGACCGCATCGGGCAGCGCCTCGCGCCGCGAGTTGTCGTAGCCGTAGCCGTGGCGCTCGGCCGGATCGGTGCGCCAGCCGTCGCCGAGCAGCGCGGCGAGCCGTGCGTCGAGCGCGGGATCGATGCGGCTCATCGCGATCCCGCGCGGCACGCGTCAGTCGTCCGCACGGAACGCATCGCGGATCCAGCTGAGCGCGGGCGCATCGACGTCGCCGCTCGCGTCGACCACGTCGAAGCGGCACGCGGCGTCGGCCCAGCGGGGATGCGATGCGAGGAACAGCCCCGCGGCCTGTACCAGCCTGCGCCGCTTGGCGGGCGTGATCGACGCGGCGCCGCCGCCGAAGCGGTCGTCGGCGCGGTAGCGCACTTCGACGAAAACCAGCGTCGCACCGTCGCGCATCACCAGGTCGAGTTCGCCGACGCGATAACCGGCGTTCGCGGCGACGGGCGCGAGGCCGGCGCGCACGAGGTGCGCGCGCGCCGCGGCTTCGACGCGCGCACCGCGCGAGCGCGTCGAAGCGTCCGACTCAGCGCGCGGCGTCGGCGAGGGGCGCCGGATCGCCATTGACGAAGGTCGACCACGCGGGCGTGCGCTGCACGTTGCCGAAGCCGTCGAGTCGCAGCACGCCGGTCGCGCCCTCGACCGCGCCGTCGGCGTTGCGGCCGAGCGAGTCGAGATACGCGGTCAACAGCCATGCGTCGAAGCCGAACGCGAACAGGCGGCCGCCCGGGCCGCGCGCGCTCGGCAGGCGCGCGCCGGTGGCCTCCGCGGTCGCGAGGCCGCGCACGCCGCGGGTCAGCCAGGATTCGCTGGGAAAGGCGACGCCGTCGAGCACGCGATCGTCCGCCGCCTTGCCCGTGCCGGTGAGGATCTGCGAGGTGGCGACCACGGGCCGGCCCGCTAGGCCAACGGCGGCCAGCCGCGGTACGACCGCGCGCGCGACGTTGCCCTTGGTGGCGAGGAAGACCGCATCGGCCGACTTGCCGGCGAGCGCGGCCGCGAGGTCGGCGGTGCCGTCGTCGACGGTGGCGACCACGTTGCCGCCGCGCGCGGCGAGGCGCTCGCGCAGCGAGCCCACCGCGCGGCGTTGCGTGTCGTCGTCGCCGGCGATCACCAGCACGTTGCGCGCGCCCTTGTGCAGCAGGTAATCGGCGGCGGCGAGGCCCTCGTCCTCCGGCGACAGCGAGAAGCTGGCCTGGCCCGGCGGCGGCGCCTGCGTGCCGCGGTTGAGGGCGAGCGTCGGCACCTTGAGGTCGCCGCGCGCGAACAGCGCGTTGACCTCGTCGCGACCGAGCGGACCGACGACGAAGTCGTTGCCGTCGCCGACGGCGCGGTCGTAGGCGGCGAGCGCGCCCGTCGTGCTGCCGGCGGTGTCGTAGAACTTCACCTCCGGACGGCGCCGGGATTCCCCGTAATAACCGGCGAGGAAGCCGTCGCGCACCGGGCGTGCGGCGCCGGACAGGCTGCCCGACATCGGCAGCAGCACCGCGAGCCGCAGCGGCGGGCGGTAGCCGTCGCGATCGGCGGGCGGGCGGTCGTCGAAATTCCAGCCTGCGCGGGCGAACGCATGCGGCAACGGCAGGTTGCGGCGCATGAGCGCACGGCCCATGTAGACGTAGAGCGGGTCCTCGGCCGCGAGCCGGGCGGCTTCGCGCTGCAGGGTGGCGTCGTCGAGCTGCGCGATCAGGCGCTCGATGCGCGATTCGCTCTCGCGGCGTTCCGACGGGTTCTGCCCGGCGAGGACCTGCGCGAGCCGCTGCGCTTCGCGCACCGCCTCGCGTTCGGCGCTGGTGGCCGGCGTCGACGGACCGGTCGGGCGCGTGGGCGACTGCGCGCAACCGAAGACGAGGGCGGCGGCGAGCATCGCGACGGCGAACCGGGCGACGGGGCGGAAGACGGGACGGAACGGAAGGGAGGGCATGCGCACGGGGGACGGCGGGGACCGGGTTACGATTCTACCCGCGCCCCGTGTAGGACCACGATGCAGACTCCCGGCACGCTCCACGTCGTCGCCACCCCGATCGGCAACCTCGGCGACCTCGGCGCCCGCGCGCTGGACACCCTCCGGACCGTCGATGCGATCTGCGCCGAGGACACGCGCCATACGCGGCAGCTGCTCGCGCACTTCGGCGTGGAGAAACCGCTCGTGGCGCTGCACCAGCACAACGAGGAGGCGCAGGTCGCCCAGCTCGTCGCGCGGTTGCAGGGCGGGCAGGCGCTCGCGCTGGTCAGCGATGCGGGCACGCCGCTGGTCAGCGACCCGGGCTTCCGGCTGGTGCGCGCCGCACGCGAGGCGGGAATCCGGGTGTCGCCCGTGCCCGGCGCCTGCGCGGCCGTCGCGGCCCTGAGCGTCGCGGGCATCGCGTCGGACCGGTTCGCGTTCGAGGGCTTCCTGCCGGCCAAGACCGGCGCACGGCGGGAACGGCTCGCTGCGTTGGCCGGCGAGCCGCGCACGCTGATCTTCTACGAGGCCTCGCATCGCATCGAGGAGATGCTGGCCGACCTCGCCGACCGGTTCGGGCCCCGGCACGCCGTGGTCGCGCGCGAACTGACCAAGCTGTTCGAGACGGTGCTCGACGGCGACCTGCCGTCGCTGCATGCGCGGGTCGCCGCCGATGCGAACCAGCGCAAGGGCGAGTTCGTGGTGATCGTGGAGGGCGCGGGCGAGGATGCGGACGCGTCGCTCGCCGAAGGCCGGCGCGTCTACGCCGTGCTGTGCGCCCACATGAAGCCGTCGCAGGCGGCGAAGGTCGCCGCGGAGATCACCGGCGCCCCCCGCAAGGCCCTCTACGGCGGGGACGCCGGCTAGCCGAGGCGCGACGCGGATGAACGCCGCCGCGCCGCGCCGACCGCTGCCGCGCCCGCTCCCGTAGAATCCGCGGCGGCGGAGTCGGCCAGGCAGTCGCGTCATCCATAAGGATGCCGAGGAAAGTCCGGGCTCCACAGGGCACGGTGCCAGGTAACGCCTGGGCGGGGCGACCCGACGGAAAGTGCAACAGAGAGCAGACCGCCGATGGCCCTCACGGGATCAGGCAAGGGTGAAACGGTGCGGTAAGAGCGCACCGCGAGTCCGGCAACGGACCGGCACGGCAAACCCCACCGGGAGCAAGACCAAATAGGGAGGCGATGCCGCGGCCCGCGGTGCCTCCGGGTAGGTTGCTTGAGCGCAGGCGGTGACGCCTCGCCTAGAGGAATGACTGTCCACGACAGAACCCGGCTTATCGGCCGGCTCCGCCGCTTTCCTTTCCGATCAACCACTTGGCCCGAGCGGCCGTAGCGACGCCCGCCGACCGGCGGCGACCGCCGTGAAGGCGGCCGTAGCGCCTGTGGGTATCCAGTGAAGATTCCGTCCTAAGTTCCTGTTGTCTCAACTCCTGAGACAAAACAGCAGCTTGTGGATAAAGTTTGAACAAGTCTCTCAAGTGTGCCGCAAGTCGTTGACTTCACTTACAAAAATGACCGCTTGGGATTGTTGACAACCCCTCGGGTGGGGCATAAGGTGGGTCCACGTGGGAAAACCGGGTCTTTCGTGGTTTTCTTTCTCCGATCAAGCCCGCGTGAAGACGGGTGACCGAAGGGGACAGGTCCGTGTTTCAGGGCGAAACCGCCATCACCATCGATGACAAAGGCCGGCTGGCGGTTCCCACCGCCTACCGCGACGTCATCGCGCGCGAATGCGGCGGGCGCCTGGTCATCACCTACAACCCTTTCGAGTCGGGCTCGCTCTACCTCTATCCGGTGACCGTCTGGGAGCGCGTGCGCGACCAGGTCAACGCGCTGCCGCGGACCAAGCGCACCAGCCGCACCTTCCAGCTGAAGCTGGTCGGCGCCGCCACCTTCGTCGAGCCCGATGCCAACGGCCGCATCGGCGTGCCGGCCACGCATCGCGCGGCGGTGGGCATCGAGAAGCGCGCCGTGCTGCTCGGCATGGGCGACAAGTTCGAACTGTGGAGCGAGCAGGCGCATCACGCTCAGATCCGTCAGGTGATCACCGACGAGGATCTGAGCGACGGCCTGCTGGATCTTCAGCTGTGACGGCCGGTGGCATGGGACGCACGGCGTCCGCAGGCCACCTCCCGGTGATGTACGCGCAGGTCCTGGACGGCCTGCGGGTGGTGGGGGATGGAACGTATCTGGACGGCACGTTCGGTCGCGGCGGGCATGCCCGCGGCGTACTCGATCAACTGGGGCCCGATGGGCGACTGCTGGTGATGGACAAGGATCCCGAGGCGATCGCCGTCGCCGAGCGCGAGTTCGGCGCCGATCCGCGCGTGTCCATCTTCCGCGGCAGCTTCGCGCAGCTCGCCGGCTGGGACGCGACCGCGGCCGGCCTCGACGGCGTGCTGTTCGACCTCGGCGTGTCCTCGCCGCAACTCGACGTCGCCGAGCGCGGCTTCTCGTTCGGCAAGGACGGCCCGCTCGACATGCGCATGGACCCCGAGTCCGGCGTCAGCGCGGCGGAGTGGATCAACACCGCTTCGGAGAAGGAGATCGCCGACGTGCTGTGGACGTTCGGCGAGGAGCGCCAGAGCCGGCGCATCGCGCGGGCCATCGTGGCGCGCCGCGGCGACGCACGCATCGAGCGCACGGCGCAGCTCGCCGACCTCATCGCGTCGGTGATGCCGCGCGGCGATTCGAAGATCCATCCGGCCACGCGCTCGTTCCAGGCCATCCGCATCTTCATCAACCGCGAGCTCGGCGACCTCGAGGACGGCCTCGACGCCGCGATGGCGCGCCTGAAGCCGGGTGGGCGCCTCGCGGTGATCAGCTTCCAGTCGCTGGAAGACCGTATCGTCAAGCAGTTCATCGCGCGCCACGCGAAGGCACCGGCGGGCAATCGCCGCATGCCGGTGGAAGCCGAGTTCACGCCGACGCTGCGTGACGTCAGCGGCGCGCTCAAGGCGACCGACGCCGAGATCGCGGCCAATCCGCGCGCGCGCAGCGCGGTGCTTCGCGTGGCGGAAAAGCTCGGAGCCGCCGCATGATCCTGCGCGTGCTGCTCATGGTGCTGGTGGTGGCCAACGTGGTCACCGCGCTCGCGATCGTCGAGACCCGCCAGCGGCATCGCCAGCTGTTCATGCAGTCCACGCGGCTGCAGAAGGCGCGCGACGAGCTCAACATCGAATTCGGCCGGCTGCAGCTCGAACAGGCGACGTGGGCCGAGTCCAACCGCATCGACCAGGTCGCGCGCGACCGCCTGGGCATGAAGTTTCCCGAAGGCGACGACATCGTGGTGATCCGCCCATGAGGACGCAGGGCGACGTCCGCCGCGTGCGCAACGAGCGTCGCCGCGAAGGCGACCCGCTGCGCCGGCTGCGCGCGCTGCTCGGCGGTGGCGGCGGCTCGCGCGGCCGCGCCCGCGTCGACCTGCGCATGCGCCTGCTCGGCCTCGCGGCGGTCATGGGCCTGTGCTCGTTCGCGCTGGTCGCCCGCGCGTTCTACATCCAGGTGCTCGACCGCGACTTCTACGTCGCGCAGGGCCAGGCGCGCAGCCTGCGCGAGCTGCCGATCCCGACCTCGCGCGGCATGGTCACCGACCGCAACGGCGAACCGCTCGCGGTGTCCACGCCGGTCGAGTCGGTGTGGGGCAATCCGCAGGAACTGCTGAAGGTCCCCGACCGCCTGCCGCAGCTCGCCGCCGCGATCGACGTACCGCTCGACGTGCTGACGCGCAAGCTCGCGCAGAAGTCGACCAAGGAATTCGTCTACCTCAAGCGCCGCATCAATCCGGACGAGGCGAAGCGGATCCTCGCGCTCGGCATCCCCGGCGTGTCCAGCCAGCGCGAGTACCGCCGCTTCTACCCGCAGGGCGAAGCGATGGCGCACGTGCTGGGCTTCACCAACGTCGATGACGAGGGCCAGGAAGGCCTGGAGCTCGCGTTCGACGAATGGCTGCGCGGCAAGCCCGGCGCCAAGCGCGTGCTGCGCGACGGCCGCGGCCACATCATCGAGAACGTCGACCTCGTGCGTCCGGCCGAGCCCGGCCGCGACCTCACGCTGACCATCGACCGCCGCATCCAGTTCCTGGCGTACCGCGAGCTGCGCAACGCGATGCTGTCTCACGGCGCCGCCAGCGGCTCGATCGTCGTCGTCGACGTCGCGACCGGCGAAGTGCTCGCGATGGCCAACCTGCCCGCGTTCAATCCCAACGCCGTCGGCACCACCGACCGCGACGCGCACCGCAACCGCGCGGTGACCGACGTGCTCGAGCCCGGCTCGACGATGAAGCCGATCACCATCGCCGCGGCACTGACCAAGGGCATCGTGACGCCTAACTCGCCGATCGACCTGTCGCCGGGCTGGATCAAGCTGGGCCGCTACACGATCCGCGACCACCAGAACTACGGGATGCAGACGGTCACGGGCGTCATCACCAAGAGCTCGAACGTCGGCGCGACCAAGATCTCGGCCCGGTTGGACGACCAGTACTTCTACGACTTCATCCGCAAGTTCGGCTACGGCAGCAAGCCCGGCAGCGGCTTTCCCGGCGAGTCGTCGGGCGTGCTGCCGTCGCCGGCGCGCTGGAGCGGCTCGTCGAAGGCGACGATCTCGTACGGCTACGGCCTGTCGGCCACGCCGCTGCAGATCGCGATGGCGTACGCGGCGCTCGCGAACGGTGGCGTCATGAACACGCCGACGTTCGTCAAGGGCGAGCACGGGCCGCGCAAGCAGGTGGTGGATCCGGTCGTCGCGCACGAAGTCATGAAGATGATGCAGACGGTGACCGAGAAGGGCGGCACCGCGACGCAGGGCGCGATCCTCGGCTACCACGTCGCCGGCAAGACGGGCACCGCGCGCATGTTCAACGGCCGCGGCGGCTACCTGCAGCGCTACATCGCGTACTTCGCGGGCGTGGTGCCGGTCGACAACCCGCGCTTCGCCACCGTCGTCGTCGTCAACGACCCCGATCCGGCGAAGGGCGGCTACTTCGGCGGCCTCGTCTCGGCGCCCGTGTTCAAGTCGGTGATGGAAGGCTCGCTGCGCCTCATGGACGTGCCGCCGGACGACATCGAAACGTGGCTGGCCGCGCAGGACAAGGCGATGGGCAAGCCGATCGCCTCCGTCGCGGCGCCGCCGGCGCCCGTCGAGGAGGACATCGACGTGCCGCTCGAAGCGACGCCGGTGACGCCATGACGCGCACCCTGCCACTCGCCGAGCTGCTTCCCGACGTCGACGGCATCCCCGTCGACCTCGTCGTGTCGGGCCTCGTGCAGGACAGCCGCGACGTGCAGCCCGGCGATGCCTTCGTCGCGATCGGCGGCTTCGGCACGCACGGCCTCGCCTTCACCGATGCCGCCAGGGCGCGAGGCGCGCGCGTCGTGCTGTTCGAGCCGCCGGCGCCGGCCGAATACCCGGCGCCCGCCGATGCGATCGGCGTGCCCGGCCTGCGTGCGCGCCTCGGCGAGATGGCGCACCGCTTCCACGGCCGCGCCACCGAGTCGATGACGACGGTGGGCGTGACCGGCACCAACGGCAAGACCTCGACGGTGCAGCTCATCGCGCAGGCGTGGACGCTGCGCGGCGTCGATGCGGGCACCATCGGCACCCTCGGCGTCGGCCGTTACGGCCGGGTCGAGCCGACCGGTTTCACGACGCCGCTGGTGCTGAAGCTGCATGCGCTGATCGGCGCGATGCGCGACGACGGCGTCGATGCGCTCGCGATGGAAGTGAGCTCGCATGCGCTCGACCAGGGCCGCGTCGACGGCGTGCGCTTCGACGTCGCCGTGTTCACCAACCTCACGCGCGACCATCTCGACTACCACGGCACCATGGCCGCGTACGGCGCCGCGAAGGCGCGTCTGTTCGGCTGGCCGGGCCTGAAGGCGGCGGTCGTCAACCTCGACGACGAATACGGCCGCCAGCTGTTCGCCGCGTTGCCGGCGGCCGTGCGGCCGGTGGGCCTGAGCTCGCGCGACGCCGACGGCGCCACGCTGCGTGCGCGCGACCTGCACCTCGATGCGCGCGGCATCGCATTCGAGCTGGTCGGTGCGGACGCGCAGGCGAGCGTGCGTTCGCCGCTCCTGGGCCGCTTCAACGTCGACAACCTGCTCGCGGTCGCGGGCGTGCTGCAGGCGCTCGGCGCCGGTGTCGCCGACATCGCCGACACGCTCTCGCGCCTGCAGCCCATCCACGGCCGCATGAACCGCCTCGGCGGCGACGGCCAGCCGCTCGTGGTGGTCGACTACGCGCACACGCCCGACGCGCTCGAGCAGGCACTGACCACGCTGCGTGCGCATACCGCCGGACGCCTGGTCTGCGTGTTCGGCTGCGGCGGCGAGCGCGATACCGGCAAGCGCCCGCAGATGGGCGCGATCGCCGAGCGCCTTGCCGACGTCGCGATCGTCACCGACGACAACCCGCGGGGCGAGGACGGCGACGCCATCGTGGGCGGCATCCTCGAGGGCTTCGGCCGCCGCGAGGCCGCGCACGTGATGCGCGACCGCGCCGCCGCGATCCGGCAGGCGATTTCGGAGGCGGGCGAGGCCGACGTCGTGCTGATCGCCGGCAAGGGCCACGAGCCGTACCAGGAGATCGCCGGCGTGAAGCATCCGTTCGACGACACCGTCATCGCGCAGGCCGCGCTGGGAGTCCGTGCATGAGGCCGCTGACGCTTTCGCAGATCGCCGCGATGACGGCCGGCCGCGTGGTCGGCGAGGACATCACGGTCGAGCGCCTGCTCACCGATACGCGCGGCCTGGCGAGCGTCGAGCCCGCCGTCCGCGCATCGAGCCTGTTCGTCGCGCTGAAGGGCGAGCGCTTCGACGGCCACGACCATCTGGGCGCGGCCGCCGACGCGGGAATCGGTGCCGCACTGGTATCGCGCGTCGAGGGCGAACTGCCGCAGGTGCTGGTCGGCGACACGCAGCTCGCGCTCGCCGACCTTGCGCGCGGGCTGCAGGCCTCGCGCGCTGCGAAGGTCGTCGCGATCACCGGCAGCAACGGCAAGACGAGCGTCAAGACGCTTACGCTCGCGATCCTCGAGCTCGCTGGCCGTACCTACGGCAACCCGGGCAACCGCAATAACGAGATCGGCCTGCCGCTGGCGGTGATCGACGCCCCCGAGGACGCCGAGTTCGCCGTCTACGAGATGGGCGCGGGCCAGCCGGGCGACATCGCCTACCTCACGGCGATCGCGCGGCCGGACGTGTCGATCGTCAACAACATCGCGCCGGCGCACCTGGAGCGCATGGGCTCGCTGCTCGGCGTGGCCGACACCAAGGCGGCGATCTACGACGCGCTGCCGGAGCACGGCGTCGCGGTGATCAATGCCGACGACGCGTTCGCACCGTATTTCGCCGAGCGCGCGAAGGGTCGCCGGCACATCCGCTTCGGGCTGGAGGCCAGCGCCGACGTCACCGCGCGCGACATCGCGCTCAGCGAGGACGGCTCGACCTTCACGATGGTCACGCCGCAGGGCGAGGCCGCCGTCGAAATCGCGATGCCCGGCCGCCACAACGTGCGCAACGCGCTGGCCGCGGCATCGCTCGCGCTCGGCGCGGGCGTGCCGCTGGCGACGATCGTGCGCGGACTCGCCGCGGCGCGTCCGGTCGCCGGCCGCCTGGTCACGCATCGCCTGCCCAACGGCGCGACGCTGATCGACGACAGTTACAACGCTAATCCCGGTTCGGTCGGCGCCGCCATCGACGCGCTGGCCGCGATGCCGGGCGCGTCCTGGCTCGTGCTCGGCGACATGCGCGAGCTCGGCGACGATGCGGAGGCGCTGCACGCGCAGGTCGGCACCCGCGCACGCGAGGCCGGGCTGGCGCGCCTCTACACGCTGGGCCCGCTGAGCGCCGCCGCGGCGCGCGCGTTCGGCGCCGACGCCCGTCATTTCGAAACCCACGATGCCCTTGCCGATGCGCTGCGCGCGGACCTGCCGTCCGATGCGCGCGTGCTGGTGAAGGGATCGCGTGGCAGCGCGATGGACCGCATCGTCGCCGCCCTCCTGTCCGGAACCCCGCATGCTGCTTGAACTCACCCGCTGGCTGGAACAGCTGCAGAGCCACTTCGGCCTGTTCGGCTACCTCACGTTCCGCGGCATCCTGTCCGCGCTGACCTCGCTGTTCCTGTCGCTCTGGATCGGGCCGGCCGTGATCCGCCGGCTGGGCCAGCTCAAGGCGGGCGGCCAGCCGATCCGCAAGGACGGCCCGCAGTCGCACTTCTCCAAGGCGGGCACGCCCACGATGGGCGGCGCGCTGATCCTGCTGACGGTGCTGGCCTCGGTGCTGCTCTGGGCCGACCTGCGCAACCGCTACATCTGGCTGGTGCTGGCGGTGATGGTGGCGTTCGGCGCGATCGGCTGGTGGGACGACTGGATCAAGATCGTGCGCCGCGACCCGAACGGCATGCGCTCGCGCACCAAGTACCTGCTGCAGTCGATCTTCGGCCTGGCCGCCGGCCTGTTCCTGTACTACACCGCCGACGCCCCGGCGGCGACCACGTTCTACATCCCGCTGTTCAAGCAGATCGCGCTGCCGCTGGTGAGCGTGTCGTTCGTGCTGATCGCCTACCTGTGGATCGTCGGGTT
Organism: Cognatilysobacter segetis; assembly: GCF_004359965.1. GTDB lineage: Bacteria > Pseudomonadota > Gammaproteobacteria > Xanthomonadales > Xanthomonadaceae > Cognatilysobacter > Cognatilysobacter segetis. The sequence continues at coordinate 35,374 of NZ_SMRQ01000021.1, forward strand.
CTCCAATGCGGTGAACCTCACCGACGGCCTCGACGGCCTGGCGATCATGCCGACCGTGCTGGTCGCCTGCGCGCTCGGCGTGTTCGCGTACGCATCGGGCAACGCCGTGTTCTCCAACTACCTTCAGATCCCGCAGGTGCCGGGCGCGGGCGAGCTGATCGTGATCTGCGCGGCGATCGCCGGCGCGGGCCTCGGCTTCCTGTGGTTCAACACCTATCCGGCCATGGTGTTCATGGGCGACATCGGCGCGCTCGCGCTGGGCGCCGTGCTCGGCACCATCGCGGTGATCGTGCGCCAGGAACTCGTGCTGGTGGTGATGGGCGGCATCTTCGTCATCGAGACGCTCTCGGTGATGATCCAGGTGGCCAGCTTCAAGCTCACCGGCAAGCGCGTCTTCAAGATGGCGCCGATCCACCACCACTTCGAGCTCAAGGGCTGGCCCGAGCCGCGCGTGATCGTGCGCTTCTGGATCATCTCGGTGGTGCTCGTGCTCATCGGCCTGGCCACGTTGAAGGTGCGCTGATGGACGCTTCCCGCCAGGCCACCCGCTTCGACGCCATCACCGGTCGCTTCGATCCGTGGCTGCTCGGCCTGATCGGCGCGCTGCTGTGCCTGGGCGTGGTGATGGTCGGCTCGGCCTCGGTCGCGCAGGCGACCACGCCGACGTACTACCTGACGCGCCACCTGGTGTTCCTCGCCGCCGGTTCGATCGCGGCCGCGGTGGTCATGCGCATGGAACTGAAGACGATCGAGCGCTACGCGCAGTGGATGCCGATCGTCGGGCTGGTGCTGCTGCTGGTGGTCGCGGTGCCGGGTCTGGGCGTGACCGTGAAGGGCGCGCGTCGCTGGATCAACCTCGGCTTCACCAACTTCCAGCCCGTCGAGGCCGTGAAGCTGATGATGGTCGTGTGGCTCGCGGCCTACCTCAAGCGCTTCAGCGAGGAAGTGAGCGCGAGCTGGAAAGCCATCCTCAAGGTGGTGGGCGTGGCATGCGCCTTCGCCGGCGTGCTGCTGGCAGTGCAGAAGGACTTCGGCTCGTCCGCGCTGATTCTCGCCATGACCGCGGGCATGCTGGTGCTGGGCGGCGCGAACCTGCCGCGGCTGGTCGGCCCGCTGTTCGCGCTGCTGCCGGCGCTCGGCGCGATGATCCTGCTCGAGCCCTACCGCGTGCGCCGCCTGACCTCGTTCACCGATCCCTTCAAGGATCCGTTCGGTGACGGCTACCAGCTCGCCAACGCGCTGATGGCCGTCGGCCGCGGCGAATGGTTCGGCGCCGGGCTCGGTGCGTCCGTGCACAAGCTGTCGTACCTGCCCGAAGCGCATACCGACTTCATCATGGCGGTGATCGCCGAAGAACTCGGCTTCGTCGGCGTGTGCCTGGTGGTCGTCCTGTACGCGGGCCTGGTCACGCGCGCGCTGTGGGTCGGCCTGCAGTGCATGGAGATGCGCCGCCACTTCGCCGGCTACTGCGCCTTCGGCATCGCGCTGTGGATCGGCATCCAGAGCACGGTGTCGATCGGCGTCAACCTCGGCCTGCTGCCGACCAAGGGCCTGACGCTGCCGCTGATCTCCTACGGCGGCTCGTCGTTCGCGATGACGCTCGCGGCGATGGGCCTGCTGCTGCGCATTTCCTACGAACTCGAACGCGCACGCCGCCAGGTCGCGCTGCGCCGGGACACGGTCGGCACGACGCCGTCGCCGTCGACGCCCGCCCCGGTGCGCGCGAGCACGGCGGCCGCGGCGCCGGCGAGCGTCAGCCCGCTCGCGCGCAACGAGCCGCGCGGCACCAATCGCCTGCGCCCGCGCGTCGAGCCCACCTTCGGACGGCACAGCGCATGACCGGCGCGCGCGCCCACGCGGACGTGATGATCCTGGCCGGCGGCACCGGCGGGCACATCTTTCCCGGCCTCGCCGTCGCGCACGAGCTTCGCCGTCGCGGCATCGCCGTCGGCTGGCTCGGTAGCGAGGGCGGCATGGAGACGCGGCTGGTGCCGCAGCACGGGATCGACGTGGACACGATCGCGATCCGCGGCGTGCGCGGCAAAGGCATCGCGACGCTTATCCGCGCGCCGTTCAAGCTGCTGTCGGCGGTGTCGGCCGCGCGCGCCGTGCTGTCGCGTCGCGGGCCGCAGGCGGTGATCAGCTTCGGCGGCTTCGCCGCGGGCCCCGGCGGCCTCGCCGCCAAGCTGGCCGGCATCCCGCTGTACGTGCACGAACAGAACCGCGCACCCGGCATGACCAACCGCGTGCTGTCGAAGATGGCGCGCCGCGTGCTCACCGGCTTTCCCGGCACGTTCGCGAGCGAGGCGGTGGTCGGCAATCCCGTGCGCGAGGCGATCGCGCAGGTCGCGCCGCCCTCACAACGCTTCGATGGACGCAGCGGCCCGCTGCGCCTGCTCGTGCTCGGCGGCAGCCAGGGCGCGGCCGCGCTCAACCGCGACGTGCCGGCGGCGCTCGCGTCGCTGGGCGATCGCGCGCGGTGGCAGGTGCGCCACCAGTGCGGCGAAACGATGGTCGACGCCGCGACCGCCGCCTACCGCGATGCCGGCGTCGACGCGTCGGTCGAGCCGTTCATCGCCGACATGGCCGCCGCCTATGCCGAAGCCGACCTCGTCGTCTGCCGCGCGGGTGCGCTCACGCTCGCGGAACTCTGCGCGGTCGGCGTGGCCAGCGTGCTGGTGCCGTTTCCGCAGGCGGTGGACGATCACCAGACCAAGAACGCGCAGTTCCTCGTCGAGCGCGGCGCCGCGCGCCTGCTGCCGCAGGGCGCCCACCTCGCCGCGCAGCTTGCCGACACCCTCGACTCGCTCGGCTCGCGGGACGCGCTGCGCCCGATGGCCGATGCCGCCCGCGCGCTCGCGCGCCCCGACGCGGCCGTCCGCGTCGCCGATTTCGTGATGGAAACGATCGACATGGAACGCGCCGCATGATCCCCACGCATCGCCACCGCCTGCTCGAGGATCCCGCGAAGGGCGGCGCCCGCGTGCATTTCGTCGGCATCGGCGGCGTGGGCATGAGCGGCATCGCCGAGGTCATGTGCACGCTCGGCTACAACGTGTCCGGCTCGGACAACGCCGACAACGCGGTGACGCGCCGCCTCGCCAAGCTCGGCATCAGCGTGCACCGGGGCCACGATGCGAAGAACGTCGACGGCGTGGAATGCCTGGTGGTGTCGAGCGCGATCAAGCCCGACAACCCGGAGCTGATGGCGGCGCGCGCGCAGCGCATCCCGATCGTCCCGCGCGCCGAGATGCTCGCCGAGCTGATGCGCTTCAAGCGCGGCATCGCGATCGCCGGCACGCACGGCAAGACCACCACCACCTCGCTCACCGCCAGCGTGCTGGGCGAGGGCGGCATCGACCCGACCTTCGTCATCGGCGGCCAGCTGCTCGCCGCCGGTGCCAACGCCAGGCTGGGCGGCGGCGACTGGCTGGTCGCGGAGGCCGACGAGTCCGACGGCAGCTTCCTGCGCCTCAACCCGCAGATCGCGGTCGTCACCAACATCGACGCCGACCACCTCGAGAACTACGGCGGCGACTTCGCCAAGGTGCAGGTGGCGTTCGACGAGTTCCTGCACCGCCTGCCGTTCTACGGCCTCGCGGTGCTGTGCATCGACGATCTGGAAGTCGCCGCGCTCGCGGCGAAGACCACGCGCCACGTGCTCACCTACGGCTTCGCGCCGGAGGCGGACGTGCGCGCCGAAGACATCGAGCAGGTCGGCGGCCGCATGCGGTTCACGCTGTGCTTGCCCGACGGCAAGCGCTGCGGCGTGACGCTCGCGATGCCCGGCCGCCACAACGTGCAGAACGCACTGGCCGCGGCGGCGGTGGGCTGGCAGCTCGGTGTCGAGCAGCCGGCGATCTGCCGCGCGTTGGAGAACTTCGCGGGCATCGGCCGGCGCTTCAACCTGCTCGCGCAGGTGCCGGTGGGCGGCGGCACGGTGACGCTGGTCGACGACTACGGCCACCATCCGAAGGAGCTCGACGCGGTGTTCAAGGCCGCGCGCGGCGGCTGGGGCGACAAGCGCCTCGTGGTCGCGTTCCAGCCGCACCGCTACAGCCGCACGCGCGACCTGTTCGACGACTTCGCGCAGGTACTCAGCGAAGTCGACGTGCTGGTGCTGACCGAGGTCTATCCCGCGGGCGAGGCGCCGATCGCCGGCGCCGACGCGAAGTCGCTCGCGCGCGCCATCCGCGCGCGCGGCCGCACCGAGCCCGTCGTCGTCGCGCGCGCCGCGGACCTCGCGCGCGTGCTGCCCGACGTCCTCCACGCCGACGACCTGCTGCTGATGATGGGCGCGGGCGACATCGGCCATGCCGCGCAGCAGATCGCCGCGCACGGATTCGAAGGAGCCGGTTCTTGAGCATCACGATCGTTCCGCCGCGCATCACCGACCCGGCCGCGTTCGGCCGCGTCGCCGTGCTGATGGGCGGCACCAGTTCCGAGCGCGAGGTCTCGCTCGACTCCGGCCGCAACGTGCTCGAGGCGCTGCGGTCGAAGGGCGTCGAGGCGTTCGCGGTCGACGGCATTCCCGCGCTGGTCGAGGCGATCCGGGAGGGTCGCGTCGATCGCGTCTTCAACATCCTCCACGGCAACAAGGGCGGTGGCGAGGACGGCGTGCTGCAGGGGCTGCTCGAGGCGCTGCGCGTGCCGTACACGGGCTCGGGCGTGCTGGGCTCGGCGCTGAGCATGGACAAGATCCGCACCAAGCAGGTCTGGCTGAGCCTGGGCCTGCCGACGCCGCGCTACGTGCGCCTGGCCAAGGGCGACGACGTGCATGCCGCCGCGCGCGATCTCGGCCTGCCGGTGATCGTGAAGCCCTCCTGCGAAGGTTCCAGCGTCGGCGTCTCGCGCGTGCACGACGACGCGGGCCTCGACGAGGCCGTCGCGCTGGCCGCGCGCTATCCCGGCGAGATGCTGATGGAGCAGCTCGTCGTCGGCGACGAGCTCACCGTCGCGGTGATCGCGAACGGCGACGACGTGGTCGCGCTGCCGTCGATCCGCATCGTCCCCAAGGGCGAGTGGTACGACTACAACGCCAAGTACATCGCCGAGGACACGCAGTACCTCTGCCCGGGCCTGGAAGGCGAGGCCGAGGCGCAGATCCGCCGCCTCGCCGCCGACGCCTTCAAGGCGGCCGGCTGCGAGGGCTGGGGCCGCGTCGACGTGATGCGCGACCGCACCAGCGGCAGGTTCTACCTCCTCGAAGTCAACACCGCGCCCGGCATGACCAGTCACTCGCTGGTGCCCAAGGCCGCGCGACAGGTCGGTATCGAATTCGCCGACCTGTGCTGGCGCGTGCTCGAGTCCTCCTTCGATCGTGATGGAGGCGTCGCTGCGTGAACGCGATGCTCCGCCTCGCCGCCTGGTTGATCGCCGTCGCGCTCGTGGCGCTGCCGGTGGTCGCCGTGCTGCGCGGCTGGATCGGCGCGGATCGCTGGCCGCTGACGCACCTGCGCGCGACGGGGCGCTTCGAGCGCGTCGACCCGGCGCTCGTGCAGCGCGCGCTGCTGCCCTATGCGAAGCACGGCTACTTCGCCGTGGACCTGCGTGCCGCGCAGGCCGCCGTCGCGCAACTGCCGTGGGTCGATCACGCGCAGGTGCGCAAGCGCTGGCCCGACGTGCTGGAAGTGTCGATCACCGAGCACCGCCCGTTCGCGCGCTGGGGGCGGGGCCGCCTTCTCTCCGACAAGGGCCGCCTGTTCGACGCCCGCGGCGCGAAGGTGCCGGCGGGGCTGCCGATGTTCGACGGCCCCGAGGCGCAGGCCGCCGACGTGGTCGAGCTCTACCAGCAGTCGCGCACGCTGTTCGCGCCGATCGGGATGAACGTCGAAGCGGTGGTGGTCGACCCGCGCGGCAGCTGGTCGCTCACGCTGCTGGACCGCGCGCACGGCAGCCCGACGCAGGTGCTGGTCGGTCGAAGCGAGGCGCGAGCCCGCATCGGCCGCTTCGTCCGCCTGCTGCCGCAACTCATGACCAATCCCGAGCGCCGCATCGAGCGCGCCGACCTCCGCTACACCAACGGGTTCGCGCTCGTCTGGGCCGGCGTGAAAGCCGCGCTGCCCGCGTCGCCGCCCAAGCCGGCACCCCCGCGTGCCGCCTTCCTTCCTTCCCGCATTCCGGCTGCTTCCCTCACATGAATCGCAAGGGCGACAAATCGCTGATCGTCGGTCTCGACATCGGCACCTCGAAGGTCACGGCACTGGTGGGCGAGTACCTGCCCGGCCAGCCGATCGAGGTGATCGGCCTGGGCTCGCACGAATCGCGCGGCATGCGCCGCGGCGTGGTGGTCGACATCGACTCGACCGTGCAGTCCATCCAGCGCGCGATCGAGGAGGCCGAGCTGATGGCCGGCTGCGAGATCCGCTCGGTCTACGCGTCGATCTCCGGCAGCCACGTGCAGTGCCGCAATTCGCAGGGCATCGCGCCGATCCGCGATGGCGAGGTGACCCATGCGGACCTCGAGCGCGTGCTCGACGCGGCCAAGGCCGTCGCGATCCCGGCCGACCAGAAGATCCTGCACGCCATCCCGCGCGACTACGTGCTCGACGACTCGCAGGAAGGCATCCGCAACCCGGTCGGCATGACCGGCGTGCGCCTGGAGGTGCACGCGCATCTCGTGATCTGCGCGCAGTCGGCGGCGGCGAACATTTCCAAGTGCGTGCAGAAATGCGGCTTGCAGGTCGACGACCTGATCCTGAGCGTGCTGGCCTCGGCCAATGCGGTGCTGACGCCGGACGAGCGCGAGCTGGGCGTGGTGCTGGTCGACCTCGGCGCGGGCACCACCGACATCGCGGTGTTCGTGCAGGGCGCGATCGCGCACAGCGCGAGCCTGCCCATCGCCGGCGACAAGGTCACCGAGGACATCGCGCACATGCTGCGCACGCCGACGCCCGAGGCCGAGCAGATCAAGGTCCGCTACGCCTGTGCGCTGGCGCAGATGGCGACGGCCGAGGAATCGATCCAGGTGCCGAGCGTCGGCGACCGGCCGCCGCGCCGCATGCCGCGGGCCTCGCTCGCCCAGGCGGTACAGGCGCGCTACGAGGAGATCTTCGAGATGGTGCAGGCCGAACTGCGCCGCTCGGGCTTCGAGCAGCACGTCCGCGCCGGCATGGTGCTGACGGGCGGCGCGTCGAAGATGGAAGGCGTCGTCGAGCTCGCGGAAGAGATGCTGCAGATGCCGGTGCGCGTGGGCATTCCGCAGCACGTCACGGGCCTGGGCGAAGTGGTCGGCAACCCGGTGCACGCCACCGGCGTGGGCCTCCTGCTCATGGGCAGCCAGATCGAGAACCCGCGTCGGCCGATGTTGCCGGCGGGGCGCGCGGGCGGGCTGCTCAATCGATTGAAGAACTGGTACCGCGGCGAGTTCTGAGCGTCGCGGCGGTGATGCGTGGCGGGTGGTGCGCAAGAGCGGAAAGCGGTGGGGCGACAGCGAAAAAATTTGAAGAAAAATTCGTAGCGACAGCACACAGCGTTTCAAACATCAGCAACAATACACATCAAATAAAGCCGGCATCGAAGCGCGAATTCGAATGACGGCACCAACGAGGACAACGGACATGGCGCATTTCGAACTGGTCGAGAAGATGGCTCCCAACGCCGTCATCAAGGTGGTGGGTGTCGGCGGCGGCGGCGGCAACGCGGTCGCCCACATGGTCAACAGCAGCGTGGACGGCGTGGAGTTCATCACGGCGAACACCGACTCGCAGGCGATCAAGAACTGCGGCGCGAAGCTGCAGCTGCAGCTCGGCGGCAACGTCACCAAGGGCCTCGGCGCCGGCGCGAACCCGGAAGTGGGTCGCCAGGCCGCGCTCGAGGACCGCGACCGCATCATGGACGCGCTGCAGGGTGCCGACATGGTGTTCATCACCGCCGGCATGGGCGGCGGCACCGGCACCGGTGCGGCACCCGTCGTGGCGCAGCTCGCGAAGGAGATGGGCATCCTGACCGTCGCCGTCGTGACCAAGCCGTTCCCGTTCGAAGGCCGCCGCCGCATGCAGGTGGCGCTCAAGGGCATCGAGGAGCTGAGCCAGCACTGCGACTCGCTGATCACGATCCCCAACGAGAAGCTGATCACCGTGCTCGGCCGCAACGCCACGATGATCCAGGCGTTCCGCGCCGCCAACGACGTGCTGCTCGGCGCCGTGCAGGGCATCGCCGACCTGATCGTCCGCCCGGGTCTGATCAACGTCGACTTCGCCGACGTGCGCACCGTGATGTCCGAGATGGGCCTCGCGATGATGGGCACCGGCGCCGCCCGCGGCGACGACCGCGCGCAGGCCGCCGCGGAAGCCGCGATCCAGAACCCGCTGCTCGACGACGTCAACCTGTCGGGCGCGAACGGCATCCTCGTCAACATCACCGCCGGCCCGGACTTCACGATGGCCGAGTTCGATGAGGTCGGCCGAACGGTCGAGCAGTTCGCCTCGGAAGACGCGACCGTCGTCATCGGCACCGTGCTCGATCCGGACATGCAGGACGAGGTGCGCGTCACCGTCGTCGCCACCGGCCTCAACCGCGGCGCCGTCCGCGCGACCGACCGCGGCTTCGAGAGCCAGCGCCGCCCGCAGATGCAGGTGGTCGCGAGCAAGCGCGACGGCACCACCGGCCTGCCGATCGACGAGGTGGCGACCGCCTACTCGCCGAGCGTGCCGAGCTTCACCAGCGGCCTGCGCACGCGCGCCGAACCGGCGGCGTCCGCGCCGTCGGCCCCGGCCTCGCAGCCGGCCGTCGCGGATTTCGGCGGCGACAGCTACCTGGACATCCCGGCGTTCCTGCGCCGCCAGGCCGACTGACACGCCGCGCCGCCGCGCGCGGCGGCACTGCCCGACCCGATGACGCGACGCCAGGCGTCGCGTCCCGGCGCACCGTCGCCGGCTGCATCACCATCGGCCGCCCGTCCGTCGGCCGGTGATTTTCCTGCGGGAGGCGCGTGCCTCCCGCTTTTTCCCGTTCGCGGGGCAGCACCGACCGTCGGCGCTCCGTCGCCCACGGCCGCTGACGACTTTCCATTCACGGCCGTTGGCGCCAATGTCGCCGTCGACGCAACGGCGCGTGGCGGCTTTTCCGTTCAGGTTCAGCCACCTGCGTGCTAACTTTTTCGACCGGCCCGCGAAGGTTCGACCCCTGACCATGCTCCGCCAGCGAACCCTCAAGAACGTGATCCGGGCCACCGGCGTCGGCCTGCACAGCGGCGAAAAGGTCTTCATGGCGCTGCGTCCCGCGCCCGTCGACACCGGCATCGTGTTCCGCCGCACCGATCTGCAGCCGGTCGTCGACAGTCCCGCCAAGGCCGACCTCGTCACCGAGACGACGCTGTGCACGGGCCTGTCCAACGGCCCCGGCAAGATCCAGACGGTCGAACACCTGCTGTCCGCGCTCGCGGGCCTGGGCATCGACAACTGCTACGTGGAGCTGTCCGCGGCGGAAGTGCCGATCATGGACGGTTCCGCCGGCCCGTTCGTGTTCCTGCTGCAGTCCGCCGGCATCGCCGAGCAGGAGGCGCCCAAGCGCTTCATCCGCGTGCTGCGCGAGGTCGAAGTGCGCGAGGGCGACAAGGTCGCGCGCTTCTCCCCGCACGACGGCTTCCGCATCGGCTTCACCGTGCGCTTCGACCACCCGGCCATTCCGGCCTCGCAGTCGCGTGCCGTCGTGGATTTCTCGACCGACGCGTACATCCGCGAGGTGAGCCGCGCCCGCACGTTCGGGTTCATGCGCGACCTCGAGTACATGCGCGAGCGCAACCTGGGCCTCGGCGGCTCGATGGACAACGCGATCGTGCTCGACGAATTCCGCGTCCTCAACGACGACGGCCTGCGCTACGCCGACGAGTTCGTGCGCCACAAGATCCTCGACGCCGTGGGCGACCTGTACCTGGCGGGCCACGCGATCGTGGGCGCGTACGAGGGCTACAAGTCCGGCCATGCGCTCAACAACAAGCTGGTCCGGGCGCTGCTGGCGGAGCAGGGCGCGTGGGAGGAGGTGACCTTCCGTGCCGACGCGCCGACGCCGCTGCTGTTCGGCAGCCCCGGCACCGCCGCCCTGGGGCTTGCCTGAACGGGCTTTCGATTCAAACACTTGCACGCAGCAACGGGCGCCTTCGGGGCGCCCGTGTCGCGTCTGGGCGACCGTTCGTCGTCACACCGGTGAACTCGCGGTGACGAATAACCGGGTCTTAACGTCTCCGTCGCTTCGCTTACCGAACCGTTAACACCCCCAGTCAGGGGCGTCGTTAGGATGCCGCCACCCCGTCGAGGCGTACGTCGCCGTACGGGGCAGGCATCTGGCGTACGGGACTAGTCGACGTCCCTCAGCGATGCCAACGCCGCCTGCAGCGCCTGCTGCGTGGCGGGCGACATGGGGCGCGGCGCCTTGACCGTTCGGCGGTCGGCGGGTGTCCCGGGCGAAGTCCTGATCACGACCTCGTCCGCCACGAGCCCGATGGAACGGGCGGCATCGAGCAGTTCCGGGATGGCGAGGCGCAGCTTCGCCTGCCAGACCGGCGCGTCGACGATAAACACGAGCCTGCCGCGATCGATATTCGCGAGCCGCGCATGCGCGGCCAATCCGGCCGGCAGGCATGGGCGCAACCGACCGTCCAGGTCATCGAGCCACAGGGCTCGACGCACGGGGTCGCCGCCCGGACCGTCCAGCAGCGCTTCGAGCGGTGCACGGGCGGGACCGGTGGCCTTCCTTCTCGACCTGGGCCTGGAATCTGACATCGGACCTATGACTCTTTCGGCCATCCTAAATCCCCGCGGTCTCATCGGCGACGCGCTCGCGGTCCTCGGCCAGCAGGCCGCGCGCCGCCCCGCCATCGCCCTGTCGGCCTTCATGGCGGGCGGACTCGCACTGCTGGGCGCCGGCGGCGTCGCCGGCTCGGCGATCACGCATCAGCGGCTGGCGCAGGAAGCGGCCCGCACCGAGGCGACCCGCGCCCAGGCGCAGCGCGAGCTCAACGCGATCGCCGCCCGCGTCGGCGAACTGCAGGCCCAAGCCAACCGCCTGAATGCGCTCGGCGAGCGCCTGACCCGCATGGGCGGGCTGAAGGACGGCGAGTTCGACTTCCAGCGCCCGGTCGGCGTCGGTGGCGACGGCGAGGTGCGCGACATGCGCAAGGCCGAGCTCGGCACCAGCCTCGACGGCCTGGCCCGCACGCTCGGCACGGCCGGCGAGCAGCTGACCGTGCTCGACTCGCTGCTCACCGACCGCCAGCTGTCGATGGACGCCGTCCCCTCGCGCGTGCCCGTGCTCAACAGCTACGTGACCTCGGGCTTCGGCAATCGCGCCGACCCGATCGTCGGCGGCGGCGAGTTCCACAAGGGCATCGACTTCTCGGCCAACACCGGCGACCCGGTGCTCGCGGTAGCCGACGGCGTGGTCAGCTTCGTCGGCGTGCGCTCCGGTTACGGCAACGTGGTCGAGATCGACCACGGCAACGGTTACGTGACCCGCTACGCGCACAACTCGCGCCTCGAGCGCCGCCAGGGCGAGCTCGTCCGAGCCGGCGAGGAGATCGCCAAGGCCGGCTCGACCGGCCGTTCGACGGGCGCGCACGTGCATCTGGAAGTCTGGCAGGACGGCCGCGTGGTGAATCCGCGCCCGTTCCTGCAGGGCGCGCTGCGCGGCTGACCGGTCGCCCGCCGGCTTGTAAACGCCGGCGGGTGCCACCAGCTACAATCCGCGATGCCGTAAAGGGCGCCCAGCGCCCTTTTTTATTGCCGCGACGCCCGACCGTCGCCGCAGCCCCTTTTCCAACCGGTCCGCCATGCTCAACAGCCTGCTCACCCGCGTCTTCGGCAGCCGCAACGAACGCCTCCTGCGCCAGTTGCAGCGCTCCGTCGACAAGATCAACGCCCTCGAGCCGCAGATGCAGAAGCTCAGCGACGAGGAGCTGAAGGCGAAGACGCCGGAGTTCCAGGAGCGCGTCCGCAACGGCGAGTCGGTGGACAAGCTGCTTCCCGAGGCCTTCGCGGTCTGCCGCGAGGCCTCGGTCCGCGTCATGGGCATGCGCCACTTCGACGTCCAGCTGATCGGCGGCATGGTGCTGCACCTGGGCAAGATCGCCGAGATGCGCACCGGCGAGGGCAAGACGCTCACCGCGACGCTGCCGGTCTACCTCAACGCGCTGGAAGGCAAGGGCGTCCACGTCGTCACCGTGAACGACTACCTCGCGCGCCGCGACGCCGCCACGATGGGCAAGCTCTACGGCTGGCTCGGCCTGACCACGAGCGTGGTGTACCCGGGCATGCCGCATGCCGACAAGCACGCCGCCTATGCCGCCGACATCACCTACGCCACCAACAACGAGATCGGCTTCGATTACCTGCGCGACAACATGGCGCTGTCGAAGGACGATCGCGTCCAGCGCGGCCTGAACTTCGCGATCGTCGACGAGGTCGACTCGATCCTGATCGACGAGGCGCGCACGCCGCTGATCATCTCCGGCCCGGCCGACGAATCGCCGGAGCTGTACATCAAGGTCAACCGCCTCGTGCCGCAGCTGGTCCGCCAGGCGACCGAAGAAGGCGAGGGCGACTACTGGGTCGACGAGAAGGGCAAGCAGGTGTTCCTGTCCGAGTCCGGCCAGGAGCACGCCGAGCAGCTGCTGCGCCAGGCCGGCATCCTCGGCGAGGACAACCAGGACCTCTACGACCCGCACAACCTCAGCGTCGTGCATCACCTCAACGCCGCGCTGCGCGCGCATGCGATCTACCAGCGCGACGTCGACTACATCGTGCGCGACGGCGAAGTGGTGATCGTCGACGAGTTCACCGGCCGCACGCTGCCGGGCCGTCGCTGGTCCGACGGCCTGCACCAGGCGGTGGAAGCGAAGGAAGGCGTACCGGTGCAGCGCGAGAACCAGACGCTCGCCTCGATCACCTTCCAGAACCTGTTCCGCATGTACGGCAAGCTCGCCGGCATGACCGGCACGGCCGATACCGAGGCCTACGAGTTCCAGAGCATCTACGGCCTGGAAGTCGTCGTGATCCCGACCAACCGCGCGATGATCCGCAAGGACCATCCGGATGCCGTCTTCCTCAACCGCAACGGCAAGTACCGCGCCGTGGTCAACGAGATCAAGGCAGCGCACGCGAAGCAGCAGCCGGTGCTGGTCGGCACCACGTCGATCGAAGTGTCGGAGATGCTCAGCGAGCAGCTGCGCGAGGCCGGCATCGCGCACGAAGTGCTCAATGCCAAGCAGCACGAGCGCGAGGCGCAGATCGTGGCGCAGGCCGGTCGTCCGGGCGCGATCACCATCGCGACGAACATGGCCGGCCGCGGCACCGACATCGTGCTCGGCGGCTCGCTGGAAACCGAACTGCAGCAGCTCGAGGCGCAGACCGGCGAGCCGGTCGACGAGGTGACGCAGCAGCGCATGAAGGCCGAATGGCAGGCGCGGCATGAGGCGGTCAAGGCCGCGGGCGGCCTGCACATCGTCGGTACCGAGCGCCACGAGTCGCGCCGCATCGACAACCAGCTGCGTGGCCGTTCGGGCCGCCAGGGCGACCCGGGCTCCTCGCGCTTCTACCTGTCGCTCGAAGACAACCTGATGCGCATCTTCGCCGCCGACTGGGTGCAGAAGGTGATGGCGCGCATGGGCCTCAAGGAAGACGACATCATCGAGTCGCCACTGGTCACCAAGCAGATCGCCAATGCGCAGCGGAAGGTCGAGGCGCACAACTTCGACATCCGCAAGAACCTGCTCGAGTTCGACGACGTCAACAACGACCAGCGCAAGGTCATCTACGGCCAGCGCGACGAGCTGCTCGAGGCCGAGGACGTGGCCGAGAACATCGCGGCGATCCGCGGCGACGTGGTGGCCGAGACCGTCGAGAAGTTCGTGCCGCCCAACTCGATCGACGAGCAGTGGGACCTGCGCGGCCTGGAGGCGACGATCGCCGAGGACTTCGGCGTGCAGCTCGACCTCGACGCGCTGGTGAAGTCCGAGCCGGAGCTCGACGCCGAGGGCATCCTCAAGCACGTGGACGCCACGGTGGCCAAGCACTTCGCCGACCGCGAGGAGCAGCTCGGCGCCGAGACGATGCGCATGCTGGAGAAGCACATCATGCTCAACGTGCTCGACCAGAACTGGAAGGAGCATCTGGCGCGCATGGATTACCTGCGCCAGGGCATC
>NZ_SMRQ01000022.1 GCF_004359965.1 Cognatilysobacter segetis
TTTTTGCCTCGTGCGTGAGGCTTTGAGCCTCATCGATCAGGCTCGGGCGCCTCATCGACGAGGCTTCGAGCCTCAAGCGTCGATCGGACGCCTGCGGGGACGCGCACCCGCCCCCGTTGGACCGCGCGTCGCGGTCGGCCGTATCGTCGGCACGGATGCGTCGTGGCCCCGCCCGGCGCGCAGGGGATCCGACCGACATGTTGATCGCCAAAGCCTTCAGCGCTTTCAGCACGCGCCTCTATCGCCGCGATGGCGAACAGGTCGGCGTGCTCACCATCGCCCCCTGGCTTGGCGCGCCGCGCAACGGGCGCCTGCAGGGCGGCAAGGACGACGTCGCCACGCTCGAACTGGGCGGCAGGACGTACCGGCTCGAGTGGGAAATCCTGGGTTCACCGGACGACCGGGCCGGCGTCCGCTGGTTCCTCATGGACGGCGAGGACACGCTGGCGACCGGCACCGCGCGCCGCGGTGAGCTCAAGCGCCGCTGGGAAGTGGACGTGCGCGGCGACCGCTATGCGCTCGTCATCCGCAGCCGATGGTTCACGCTGCGCTCCGAGCTGCTCAAGGACGGCGCCAAAGTTGGCGGCGTGTCCGAAACGACCCGCATGTTCTCGCTCGCCAAGACCTACGAGGTGGCGTCTCCGCCTGCGTTGGGCGAGCCGGTGCAGGCGTTCCTCGTCCATCTGGTGACACGCACGACGCGGTGAGCGTGGTGGTGCCGGCTGGGATGCCAGGCACGCCAGGAACAGCGAACAGCGCCGCGGGTCATTGCACTCCGACCCCTGTTTCCGACGCCGAAGACACCGAGCTGGCGCTCGGCAGCGCCGTCATGGGCGCCGCGCTGGAGGGCTATGCCCTGCTGGCGACGCGCGCAGGGGCTAGCGCAACGGCAGGAACAGGTCCGCTGCGGTTCCCTGCTCGGGGCGGTCCACGAAGAAGCGCTGGCAGTAGATCGGAAAGTCGCGCATCTCCTCCCCGCTGTCGGGCAGCCACTCGCGGTAGAGATACATCGCCGCGGGCTCGAGGTTGTGCGTATCGCCCGTCACCCGCAGCACCGCACAGCGGCCGCCCGGGATCTCGCCCAGCCTGACGGCGCCGTGCTGCTGGTCGACGAAGTCCTCGTCGCGCAGGCCCACGCACAGGTCCATCCGGTAGTCGTCGGGGTTCGCCGGCTCGCGCTCCGAATACCAGACGTTGAACGTCGGGTTGGTCTGCGGCGACAGCCCGGCGGCCATGCGCCAGGCGATGAAGCGCTGGATGGTCGCATCGAGGGTGCGCGGGTCGCCGCGGTGCTCGAACACCGCGACGCGGGTGGGCGCCACCTCGCGGATCGTCACCTGGTCGGCGGTGTAGACGGTGTCCATGGTTCTGCTCCTGGCGGCATGAAGGGGCCTGAAGGCCCGGAGCCACGGCTCCCATTCGGGCGCCTTGCGGAAGTCCGACGGGGACTGCGCGAACCGCTGCCGGAACACGCGCGCGAACGCATCGGGGGCGTCGTAGCCGGCGTCCAGCGCGATCTCGGTGATGCTCCGCCCCGCCGGGCCGGCCAGTTGCTTCGAGGCCCGCTGCAACCGCGCCAGCTGCACGTAGCGGTGCACCGACACGCCGAAGTACGCCTTGAACTGGCGGTGGAAGTGGAACTTCGAGAACGCCGCGACCCGGCTCAGCGTGTCGAGGTCGAGCGCGTCGTCGAGATGCCGGTCCACGTACTCCAGCACCCGCTGCATCCTGACGCGGTAGAGGTCCAGCGCTGGCATCGTCGTTGTCCGTTGTGGCGGCGCAAGAGTGGCGGCCGACGGCCTGTGGTGCTCGACCGATCTTGCTGTGCTGCGCGAGAACAGGGTGCCAGTGGGACTCAAGGCTGTGCTTGAGACGCTTTCCTGACCGGGGCTAGGGGTAGCCACGCGTCTTTAACTGCCTCCGTCCCCTTTGCCCGTCTTGGGGCTCGCTTCAGCGGTCTTCGCGCTTTCGTGCTCCGTCTCAGCCCGTGAGACCGGGGTCGAGTGGTCCAGATGACCGTTCGTCGGAACACTAATTAAACACCTCGTTGATTGTGACCGGTAAACATTTGATTTTAAAAATTCATATTGCTGAATAGCGTGTTCGCAAAAGCGAATAGCAAACGTCGGTCCGGGACATGACTTGAAGTCACAGTCGGTCGTCGTCATAGACTTGGCTCAACTGAAGCCAAACTGTGGACGAGGACACACAAAATGGCCAAGAAGCAGGCGCAGCCGGATTCATCGGACTCCCAGCCAGAGAAGCCTATCGGAGCTGGCCAATCACGCGGGAAAGCCGGAGGCGCGCCCGCCGCGTCCGTTGAGGGCGGAACCCGGTCAAAGGTGATGCAAACGGATATGCCTTCGCTGTCGCTGGATAAGGCGCTTCGTATCGCGAATGGCATTTGGAACGACTTTGCCGGGCGCAGCGCGGCACCGCATGACATCGCGTTCGCCGTGAATATGACGCCGACCAGCGGACAGTGGCGCACGCTGACGGGCGCATCAATTGCGTATGGCTTGACCGAAGGCGGATACAACGCCGAGTCCATCAAGCTGACCCCTTTAGGCCGCCGGATCGTAGCGCCCGAGGAGGAAGGCGATGAACTTCGCGCTCGGGCCGAGGCCGTACTGAAACCTCGCGTGATGCGCGAGTTCTTCAATAGGTACAACCGCGCCAAGTTTCCGCAGGACCAGATCGCGGCGAACGTCCTTGTTGGGATGGGCCTGCCGAAAGAGCGCGCGCAAGAAGCTGTCGAGCTGCTAAAGGATGCCGGTAAGCGGACCGGACTGATACGAGACACGAAGACAGGACTTTTCGTCGCTCTGCCGGTGAACGGAGAGGCGCCCACGTTGCCAGCCGTCGTAACAGACCAGCAACCGATGGAGTCGGCTAAACCTGTGCCCGGTACGCCTGAGCGAGACGATGTGGGCGCCGCCCCCACCTTCCTGGAGCAAGTCGACGAAATGCGTCGCGACCCGACGCCGCTGCCCGTCCAGAGCGTCACCAACAACAAAGTCTTCGTCACACACGGAAAGTCGCGCGCCGTCGTAAACCAGATCAAAGAGCTGCTCGTATATGGGCACTTTGAGCCGATCGTTTCGGTCGAACGCGAGTCGACCGCCGTGCCGGTTCCGGACAAGGTGTTCGCCGACATGCGGGACTGTTGCGCCGGGGTTATCCACGTCAACAGCGAAGGCGACCTGCTCGACCCGGAAGGCAATAAGCACGCTCACTTGAATCACAACGTGCTGATCGAAATCGGCGCCGCGATTGCGCTTTACGGCAAGCGGGTGATTCTGCTGGTGCAGAAGGGCGTGGAGCTTCCTTCAAATTTGCAGGGTCTGTACCGCTGCGAGTACGAAGGGGACGAACTCGATTACGGCGCCACGATGAAGCTGCTGAAGACCTTCAACGAGTTCCGCGCTAAGCCTTAATCGCGCGACTTGCTCACCAGTCGCATGGATAAGAGCCACAACAGCGGGGACTCCTGGCAGAGATCGCTGTTGTGGCTGGTAAGCACCACCGTGCCCTAGCCGAGAAACTCGATTAAGGCACTCCTAGCGTAACCACAGCCCTTTAGCGCCTCACAACAGGCACCGGGCATCTGCCGGCGTAGCCGGGTAGGAGTATGCGTATGGCCAAGTTCACCGTTTACGAGGGTCGCGATGGATGGCGTTGGCAGCTCAAGGCCGCTAACGGAAAGATCATCGCGGACTCGGGCGAAGCGTATTCGAGCGAGTACAACGCAGTCCGCGCCGCCAAGCGCACGAAGGAGTTGGCTCCGACGGCACCCATCCAGCGGCCCAACGGGGTGACCCTCAATGAGGATCGGATGACTGGGCCGGGCTACGCGTCGGACCCGGTCTGACGTTCAATTGAACTTTGGGCGTGCGCCGACGCATCGGAGCGAGGGCTAGTGCAGATGCACGGGCCCTCTTCTTACCAACGACGCGTACCCCGCGCACGCTAAGCGCCGGCGGGCCATATTGCGGCCACAGCGGCGAGTTTCGCCGACGCGGCAGCGGCCGCACCTCAGAACGACAAAGCCCTGCAGGGCTCGGGGCCTTGCAGGGCTTGGCGCTGCGCCAATTTCGAAGAATGGTGGCCGGGGAGGGAATCGAACCCCCGACACGGGGATTTTCAATCCCGGTGTCGCTCCACTTGATCACACAGTCAGCGGATTCGGCTTATCCACATCCAACTTGTACTGCTTGATCGCCCGCGCCACATCCTTCCCGGTCATCTTCCCCTCCGCTGCCAGTGCAGCGATGGCCGCGTGCGCGATGTGGAAGCGGTCCACCTCGAAGTGGCGGCGCAGGTTGTCGCGGGTGTCGCTGCGGCCGAAGCCATCGGTGCCGAGCACGGTGTAGCGCATCGGCACGTACTCGCGGACCTGGTTGGCGAAGTTGCGCACGTAGTCGGTCGCGGCGATGGCCGGGCCGGTGCGGCCCTGCAGCAGTGACGTGATGTACGGGACGCGCTGCGTCTCTTCCGGGTGCAGGCGGTTCCAGCGTTCGGCGTCGACGCCGTCGCGGGCGAGCTCGGTGAAGCTCGGGCAGGACCAGATGTCGGCCGTCACGCCGAAGTCCTTGTCGAGCAGCTCGGCGGCGGCGATGACTTCGCGCAGGATCGTGCCCGAGCCCATCAGCTGCACGCGCAGTTCGCCCTTCTTGGGCTTGGCGCCGCCCTGCAGCAGGTACATGCCCTTGATGATGCCGTCGGCCGCGCCTTCCGGCATGTCCGGATGGGCGTAGTTCTCGTTCATCAGGGTGATGTAGTAGTACTCGTCCTGCTGCTCGGTGAGCATGCGCTGCATGCCGTGCTGCAGGATCACCGCGACCTCGTAGCCGAACGTGGGGTCGTAGCTGCGGCAGTTGGGGATCATCGCGGAGATGACGTGGCTGTTGCCGTCCTCGTGCTGCAGGCCCTCGCCGTTGAGCGTGGTGCGGCCGGCGGTGGCGCCCAACAGGAAGCCGCGCGCGCGCATGTCCGCCGCCTGCCACGCGCTGTCGCCGATGCGCTGGAAGCCGAACATCGAATAGAAGATGTAGAACGGCAGCATCTGCAGGTCGTTCGTCGAGTAGCTGGTGGCCGAGGCCATCCAGCTCGAGAACGCGCCGCATTCGGTGATGCCTTCCTCCAGCACCTGGCCGGCCGCGTCCTCGCGGTAGTACATGAGCTGGTCGCGGTCGACCGGCTTGTACTTCTGGCCCTGCGGCGCGTAGATGCCGAGCTGGCGGAACAGGCCTTCCATGCCGAAGGTGCGGGCCTCGTCGGCCACGATCGGCACGCAGCGCGGGCCGACCTGCTTGTCGCGCAGGATGATGTTGAGCGCCTGCACGAACGACATGGTGGTGCTGATCTCGCGCTCGCCGGTGCTCTTGAGCAGGCGGTCGAACACCTCGATCTTCGGGGCCTCGAGCGCCTGCGTGGCCTTGCGACGGCGCTGCGGCAGGAAGCCGCCGAGCGCGCGTCGGCGCTCGATCATGTACTCGACTTCCGGCGACTTCTCGCCCGGGTGGTAGAACGGCACCTGCCCGTCGGCGAGCTGCTTGTCGCTCACCGGCACCTGGAAGCGGTCGCGGTAGGCGCGCACGGACTCGTCGTCGAGCTTCTTGGTCTGGTGCGTGGGATTGAGCGCCTCGCCCGCCGCGCCCATGCCGTAGCCCTTCACCGTCTTGGCGAGGATGACGGTGGGCATGCCCTTGGTCTTGGTGGCGAGGTCGTAGGCGGCGTAGACCTTGTGCGGATCGTGGCCGCCGCGGTTGAGGCGCCAGATGTCCTCGTCCGAGAGCGACGCAACCAGCTGCGCGGTCTCCGGGTACTTGCCGAAGAAGTTGTCGCGCGTGTACTTGCCGCCGAAGGCCTTGCAGTTCTGGTACTCGCCGTCGACGGTTTCCATCATCAGCTGGCGCAGCCGGCCGGTGGTGTCGCGCGCGAGGAGCGGATCCCAGTAGCTGCCCCAGACCAGCTTGATCACGTTCCAGCCGGCGCCGCGGAACTGGCCTTCGAGCTCCTGGATGATCTTGCCGTTGCCGCGCACCGGGCCGTCCAGGCGCTGCAGGTTGCAGTTGATGACGAAGACCAGGTTGTCGAGGCCTTCGCGGCCGGCGACGCTGATCGCGCCGAGGCTCTCGGGCTCGTCGGTCTCGCCGTCGCCGAGGAAGCACCAGACCTTACGGTCGGTCTTGGGCATCAGGCCGCGGCCTTCGAGGTACTTCCAGTTGCGCGCCGGGTAGATGGCGGCGATCGGGCCGAGGCCCATCGACACGGTGGGCAGCTGCCAGTAGTCGGGCATCAGCCACGGATGCGGGTAGGAGCTGACGCCGCGGCCGTCGACTTCCATGCGGAAGTGGTCGAGCTGGTCCTCGGTGAGGCGGCCCTCGAGGAAGCTGCGCGCGTACATGCCCGGCGAGCTGTGGCCCTGGAAGCCGATCAGGTCACCCGGGTGGTCGGCGCTGGCGGTGCGCCAGAAATGGTTGAAGCCGACGTCGTACAGCGTGGCCGACGACGCGAACGAGGCGATGTGGCCGCCCAGCTCGCCCGGCTTGCGGTTGGCGCGCACGACCATCGCCATCGCGTTCCAGCGCAGGATCGAGCGGATGCGCCATTCCATCGCGGCGTCGCCCGGGCTCTTGGCCTCCAGGTGAGGCGGGATGGTGTTGATGTACTCGGTGGTGGGGCTGAACGGCAGGTGGGCGCCGGCGCGGCGCGTCATCTCGACCATGCCTTCCAGCAGCTGGTGGGCGCGTTCCGGGCCCTCGCGCTGGATGACCGCGGAGATCGACTCGAGCCATTCGCGGCTCTCGGTCGGATCCGGATCGTCGTGCAGCATTTCGTTGATGGCGTGGTTGAGATTGCCGGTCATTGCGTCCGCGGCCCCTTGGCCGGTGTGTATATCGAGGGAAGCCTCGATTCTAGCAAGCGGGGTCCGCGCGGCCCGTGCGCTGAAAACGAATACGCGCATGCGCCCGCGTACGGCCGGTGGCCTGCATCGCGCCGGCGTCGCGGGTGCACGGCCGACCGCACGTCGGGCGATGACGACCGGCCCGTTGACATCTACTAACCGTTTCGTACTAATGGCGGCGTAGACACCGAGAGGCGGCGCATGGCGACCCCGAATCCCACCGAAGGCGAACTGGCGATCCTGCGCGTGCTGTGGTCGCGCAAGACCCCGATGACCGTGCGCGAGGTACACGCCGAGCTGTCGAAGGCGAAGGACACCGCCTACACGACCGTGCTGAAGATGCTCACGATCATGGCCGACAAGGGCCTGGTGCGCCGGGACGACTCCGAGCGCAGCCACACCTACGCGGCGGTGGACGCCGAGCCCGTGGTGCAGGGCTCGCTGCTGAAGGACCTGATGCGCAAGGCGTTCTCGGGCTCGGCCCTGACGCTGGTGCAGCGCGCACTCGACGACGACGTGGCGACGCCGGAGGAGCTCGACCAGATGGCCAGGCTCATCGCGCAGGCCAAGGCGAAGCGCAAGGGCTGATGGACGCGCTCGCCGCCCTGCAGTTCGGCCTGGCGCCGGCGCTCGCCACCGCGCTGCTGCATGCGCTGTGGCAGGACGCGCTGCTCGCGCTGGGCGCGTGGCTCGCACTGGCGGCGCTGGCGCGATCGAGCGCGTCGCTGCGGCACACGGTGGCGATGGGCTTCCTGCTGGCGATGGTGCTGGTGCCGGCCTCGACGTTCCTGCACTTCTGGCACGTGCCCGGCACGCAGGTCAGCGACGGCCTGCTGCCGGCGCTCACGCTGCCGCGCGTCGAGGCGGTGGGCGGCGCATTCGTGCAGGACAGCAGCCCGGTCGCGCCGTGGCTCGCATTGGCGTGGCTGGCGGGTGCGCTGCTGATGCTGCTGCGCCATGCCGGCGGCTGGCGGTTCGTGGCCACGCTCGACCGCCGGCCCTACGAGCGCCTGCCCGCGGACTGGCAGCGTCGCGTCGACGTGCTGCGCCTTGCGATGGGGATCGGCCGCGACGTCGCGGTGCGCCTGTCGACCGACGTGGTCGGGCCGTTCACCGTGCGCGTGCTGCGCCCGGTGGTGTGGCTGCCGCTGTCGATGCTGATGCAGTTGCCGCGCGAACAGGCCGAGGCGCTGCTCGCGCACGAGCTGGCGCACATCGCGCGGCTGGACTGGCTGTGGAACGGGCTGCAGTGCGTGATCGAGTCGCTGCTGTTCTTCCATCCCGCGGCGTGGTGGCTCGGGCGGCGCATCCGCGCCGAGCGCGAGCACGCCTGCGACGATCTCGCGGTGGCGGCGTGCGGGGACGCCATCGCCCTGGCCGAAGCGCTCACGCACCTCGAGCGCCATCGGCATGCCGCCCCGCGCCTGCTACTCGCCGCCCATGGAGGCGCACTCATGAAACGCATCACCCGATTGATCTCCGCCCCGCCCACGCGCGGCGGTTGGGCGCCGCGCGCCGGCATCGCCGTGCTGGCCGCGGTCGGCGCCGTGCTCGCCGTGCAGGCGGGCGTCGCCGGCTCGCGGCCGGGCCTGCACATCCGCGCCACCACCGACGGCGTGCTCCGCCCCGGCGACATGCGCGAGATCACCGCGCGCGGTATCGACGGCGATCGTTATTACCGCGCCGACGTCGATGCGAACGGCAGCCTGACCGAGATCTACAAGCGCGACGGCCGCGTGCAACCGCTCGATGCCGGCGCCCGCCGCTGGGTCGCGGAGGTCGTGCGTCTGAGCGTGCCGCCGCTGCCGCCGCTGCCCCCGCCGCCGCCCGCACCGCCTGCGCCGCCGCCACCGCCTTCGCTCGCCGACTCGCATGCGTTCCGCGCGCTGCTGCGGGTAGTCGCTTCGGACCCCGGCGTGATCGCGCGGCTCGGAACGCCCGTGGCGCTGGCGTCGAAGGACATCGACGGCGGGCTGAACGCCGATGCGGACGGCGACGGCGACGCGGACCTGCGGTTCGACCTCGCCGGCCCGAAGGGACGCGCGACGGTGCGGGTGGACGCAACGCGCGAGCGCGGCATCTGGTCCACGCAACGCATCGACGTCATCGGCCCGACCCGCTGAGTTTTTTTGCCCGCGAGTACTAACTGCTTAGTAGTAACCCCTTAGTAGCCGCATCCCCATCCGACAGGACTTCCCATGACGCTCGCCAAACCGCTCACCCTCGCCCTGCTGCTGGCCCTCGCGGCACCGGCCTTTGCCCAGCAGGCACCGCCACCCATCGACGCGCGCGCGCAGCGTGCCGTCGTCGAGGCGCTCGCCCGCCAGCTGACGACGAACTACGTATTCCCCGACGTCGCGACCAAGGTCGCCGCCGAACTCAAGGCCCGCGATGCACGCGGCGCCTATGCGAAGGCGACCGACGTCCAGACCTTCGCCCGCGCATTGGGCGACGACCTGCGCACGGCGGGCCACGACCTGCACTTCAACGTCGCCTACGACCCGGACTTCCGCGCAGCGCCGTCCGGCCCGCACGCGCCGCCCAGCCGCGAGGACGCCGAGCGCATGCGCCGCGACGTCGAGCGCCATACCTACGGCATCGACAGCGTGCGCCGGCTCGAAGGCAACGTCGGCTACATGGAGCTGCGCGCGTTCGCGCCGGCCGCGTACGTGGCCGACGCGATCACGGCGTCCATCAAGCTGCTCGCCGGTACCGACGCGCTGATCCTCGACCTGCGGCGCAACGGCGGCGGCGAGCCCGAGACGGTGGCCTACCTGCTGAGCCACTTCTTTCCCGAAGGCGACAGTCGCCACCTCAACGACATCTACAGCCGCGCCGACGGCAGCACGCGCCAGTACTGGACCAGCCCGTCGGTGGGCGTGCATTACGACAAGCCGGTCTATGTGCTGACGTCGCGCCGCACGTTCTCCGGCGGCGAGGAAGCCGCGTACGACTTCCAGACGCAGCAGCGCGCGACCCTGGTGGGCGAAATCACCGGCGGCGGCGCGAACCCGGGCGAGGGCTATCCGCTCGCGCACGGCTTCGCCGCGTTCATTCCGAACGGGCGCTCGATCAATCCGGTGACCAAGGCGAACTGGGAGCACACGGGCGTCAAGCCGAACATCGCGGTGCCCGCGGCCGATGCGCAGAAGGTGGCGCACGCCGCCGCGCTCAAGGCGCGGCTCGCGGCGTCCAAGGACGCCGAGGAACAGGGCGAGCTGAAGGAACTGATCGCCGCGGTGGAAGCCGATACGCTGCCGCCGCCGAACTACGCGCCGCCGCGCCGTTGATGTCGCGGTACCCGTCGCGACGGCCCGGCCGTCGCGACGGTATTTCGCTCAGCGACCGCGCGCCGCGCGGATCTGCGCGTCGACCGCCGCGATCGCGGTCATGTTGACCACGCGGCGCGGGGTCGAGGCCGGCGTGAGGATGTGCGCGGGCTTGTCGAGGCCCATCAGGATCGGACCGATCGCCACGCCGTCGGTCATCACCCGCACCATGTTGTAGACGATGTTCGCGGTGTCGAGATTGGGCATCACGAACAGGTTCGCGCGGCCCTTGAGGCGCGAGTTCGGGAACATGCGGAAGCGCAGGTCCTCGTCCCAGGCGGTGTCGGCCTGCATCTCGCCCTCGACCTCGAGCTTGGGCGCGCGCTCGAGCAGGATCTCGCGCACCTTCGCCATCTTGTGCGCGGAGGCGTTGTCGTGGCTGCCGAAGTTGCTGTGGCTGAGCAGCGCCACCTTCGGCTCGATGCCGAACAGCTTCAGGCGGTACGTGGCCTGCAACGTGGCCTCGGCGATCTGCTCGGCGCTGGGGTCGAGCTGCACGTGCGTGTCGAGGAAGAACCACGCGCCGAGGTTGTTGATGACGGCGGTCATCGCCGCGGTGCCAGTGACGCCGCGGTCGAAGCTGAAGACGCTGCGCAGGTAGCCGAGCTTCTTGTGGAAGCGGCCGACGATGCCGCAGATCAGCGCGTCGGCTTCGCCGCGTTCCACCATCAGCGCCGCGATCAGCGTCGAGCGCGAGCGCAGCAGGTTCTTCGCCGCCGCCGGGGTGACGCCGCGACGCTCGGTGAGCGCGTGGTACTGCTGCCAGTAACTGTCGAAGCGCGGATCGGAGTTGATGTTGGTCAGCTCGAAGTCGACGCCGGGCCGCATGCGCAGGCCGAGGCGCTCGATGCGCGTGGCGATCACGTCCGGACGGCCGATCAGGATCGGCCGCGCGAGGCCTTCGTCGATCACCGTCTGCACGGCGCGCAGCACGGTTTCTTCCTCGCCCTCGGCGTACACGACGCGCTTGAGGTCGGCGCGCGCGCGGTCGTACACCGGCTTCATCAGCAGACCGGTGCGGTAGATGAACTGGCCGAGCTTCTCCTCGTACACGCGCATGTCGGTGATCGGGCGCGTGGCGATGCCCGAATCCATCGCCGCCTGCGCGACGGCGGGTGCCAGCAGCACCAGCAGGCGCGGGTCGAAGGGGCGCGGGATCAGGTAATCGGCACCGAAGCGCGGGATGTCGCCGCCGTAGGCGCTGGCGAGGTCGCCGGCTTCCATGCGCGCGAGCTTCGCGATCGCGCGTACGCAGGCGAGCTTCATCGCCTCGTTGATCTCGGTGGCGCCGACGTCGAGCGCGCCGCGGAAGATGTACGGGAAGCAGAGCGCGTTGTTGACCTGGTTCGGGTAGTCCGAGCGGCCGGTCGCGATGATGCAGTCCGGGCGCACCTGCTTGGCGTCCTCCGGCAGGATCTCGGGATACGGATTGGCGAGCGCGAGGATGATCGGTCTGTCGGCCATCGTCGCGACCATCTCCGGCTTGAGCACGCCGCCGGCCGAAAGCCCGAGGAACACGTCGGCGCCGACCATGATGTCGGCCAGCGTGCGCTTGTCGGTGTCGCGCGCGTACCGCGCCTTGTCCGGATCGAGATGCTCGCGGCCGGTGTAGAGCACGCCGTCGCGGTCGACCGCGAGGATGTTCTCCGGCTTCATGCCCAGCGCGACCAGCATGTCGAGGCAGGCGATGCCCGCGGCGCCCGCGCCCGCGGTGGCGAGCTTCACCTCGGCGATGTTCTTGCCGACCACCTCCAGCGCGTTCAGCACGGCGGCGCCCACGATGATCGCGGTGCCATGCTGGTCGTCGTGGAACACCGGGATGTTCATCCGCTCGCGCAGCTTGCGCTCGACGATGAAGCACTCCGGCGCCTTGATGTCCTCAAGGTTGATGCCGCCGAAGGTGGGCTCGAGGCTGGCGATGATGTCGACCAGCTTGTCGGGGTCGCGCTCGTCGACCTCGATGTCGAACACGTCGATGCCCGCGAACTTCTGGAACAGCACGCCCTTGCCTTCCATCACCGGCTTACCGGCAAGCGGGCCGATGTCGCCCAAGCCCAGCACGGCGGTGCCGTTGGAGATCACCGCCACCAGGTTGCCGCGCGCGGTGAGCTCCGAGGCCGTGTTCGGGTCGGCGACGATCGCCTCGCAGGCGTAGGCCACGCCGGGCGAGTAGGCCAGCGCCAGGTCGCGCTGGGTCACCAGCGGCTTGGTCGGCGCGACGCGGATCTTTCCGGGCGGATCGGCGCGGTGGTACTCGAGGGCGGCCTGCTTGAGATCGTCGGCGGGGCTCTGGGTCATCGGATCGCGGGACAGGGCGGGCCCCCGATTCTAACCGCCGCCCCGGAAGCGGCCGGGAACGGCGTCAGAAGTCGAGCAGGAAATCGCCTTCGTCGGCGATGCTGTCCAGCCGGATGCGGTTCGCGAACAGCGAGAACGCGAGCATGCCGGCCAGGCCGTTGATGCGGGTGAGCCACGGCGGCAGCCAGTGCGCGGGCAGCAGCACGCCGGCCTCGAACAGCGGCTCGAAGCGCTGCACGTCGGCGAGCGTCATCTTGCCGGCGAACAGATACCGGCACAGCGGCAGCTTGCGGCTGCGCAGCGCCCAGCGGAAGAACGTGTGCACGCCGACCAGCCCGCGCACGTACACGGTGTCCTTGGTGAACGCGTAGCCGCCGGTGGTGGGCACGCCGCGGAAGATGCGCTGCGCCGAGGAGAAGCTCTCCTGCGGCGTCTGCCCGGACTCGATGAAGAACCGGAAGATCTCGATGAAGTCGGCGCCGTCGAGCGCCATGGCCACGGCCTCGATGCGCAGCGAAATGCGCTTCATGCGGCCGATGTCGATGCTGCCGGTGATCTGCTCGGCGAACGTCGCGAGGCCTTCCTGCGTGGCGGTGCTGCGCGGCGAGGACAGCGACAGGCTCGGCAGCACCGGCTGCTCGCGCCCGTTGAGCGCGGTGATCGAGTGGACGAACGCCTCGTGGTTGAGCAGCTGCTCGCGGTCGTACTGACTGAAGTGCGCGCTGGCGCGCAGGCGGATGCGCGTGGCGCCGGCGGCGGCCTTGGCGATCAGCTCCGGATCGAGCTCGACCTCGATGACGCGCCGGTTGAAGTAGTCGTCGAGGTCGTTCTGCAGTTGCAGCCGCAGCGCGGTGGCGGAGATGTGCACCGACTCCGACGGCGCGAGCAGGCCGTGGTCGAGCTCGTCGGCGATCGAGATGAAGTGCCGCGCGGCCTCGCGCGCGGTCGGCCCGCTGCCGGGCAGCGCCTCGTTCGGCGCGCCGTAGAGTTCCGTGGAGAACACGCAGACGCGCGTGGTGCCAGCGGCTTCGCACATGCGCGCGGCGGTGGTCCAGCTGCGCGCCGAGTCGATCAGGTACTGGCCGAGCGGATGCTGCGGGTCGGCCTCGCAGACGATCGCTTCGAGCTCGGCGATCGCGGCGCGGAAATCGCTCTTCGGGTATTCGACGACCGGCGGCTTGGCGCGGCCGGCGGCGAAATCGGCGAGGAAGGCGTGCTCGGTACCGGCGGGCCAGCTGAGCAGCGCGAGCACGCGGATGTCGCGGGCGACGCGGACCATGCGCGCATCGAGCGCGGCGTGGTGCGCGATATCGGGCGATTGCGGCTTGGCGACGTCCACTCAGCGGCGGCCCGAGCGCGGATCGGGACGCTTGCCCGACGGCCGCGCCCCGGGGCGCGATTCGGCCTTCTGCTGCTGTCGCGACGCGAGCCGGTCGGCGGCGCCGGCCACTTCCCCCGCGAGCTTGCGGTAGCTCGCCAGCCGCTGCGGCGCGAGCGCGCCGGATTCGATCGCCGCGCGCACCGCGCAGCCCGGCTCGGCCTCGTGCGCGCAATCGCGGAAGCGGCATTCGGCGGTGAGCGCTTCGATGTCGGCGAACGTGTCGGCCACGGCCTCCTCGCCGGTCGGCTTGAGTTCGCGCATGCCGGGCGTGTCGATCAGGCAGCCGCCGCGCGGCAGCGGCAGCAGCGCCCGGTGCGTGGTGGTGTGGCGGCCGCGCGAATCGTTCTCGCGCACGCTGGCGGTTTTCATGCGCTCGATGCCGAGCAGCGAGTTGGTGAGCGTGGACTTGCCCGCGCCCGAGCTGCCGACCAGCACCGCGGTCGCGCCGGGGCCGAGCCAGCGGTCGAGCTGGGCGACGCTCGCGATGTCGCGCGCGTTCACCGCGACCACGTCGACGCCTTCGAGCAGGTCGGCCAGCGCCTCGCGCGCCATCGCCACGGCGGCGTCGCCGGCCTCGTCGGCCTTGGTCAGGACGATCACCGGCGTCGCGCCGCTGCCGTGCACCAGCAGCAGATAGCGCTCGAGCCGGCGCGGGTTGAAATCGCCGTCGAGGCCCGACACCACGAAGGCGACGTCGACGTTGGCGGCGATCAGCTGTTGTTTGTAGTGCTCGCCGGCGGCGGCGCGCTTGATCGCGCTCCGCCGCGGCAGCAGCGCGACGGCCTTGGCGGCGTTGCCCTCGCCTTCGACCAGCAACCAGTCGCCGACGCCGGGGCGGTCCTCGGTGCGCCCGCTGCGGTAGCCGAGCGGCCGCGTCCATTCGGGCAGCGACTCGACGCCGAAGCCGTCGTCGGGGCCGCTGGCCACCACGTATCCGGTGCGGTGCTGCTCGATCACGCGCGCCGGCCGGGCCTGCGGATGCTGCGCGAGCAGCGCCTGCCAGTCGGCGAAGGCGGCGCTGTCGCCGTCGCCGTCGGCGAGTGGCCAGCCGATCGCGCGCAGGGCGTCGGCGTCCAACGTGATGGGGGCCGCGGAATCGGTCATGCGGCGATTCTAGCCAGTCGTGGCGCAGCGGCCGGTCAGCGGGCGTCCGGCCGTTTCCGGTAGGCTGGCCGCCCGTCTCCGCGCCGTGCGCCCGCCGCCATGTCCCACGCCCTCAAGACCCGCGAACGCCTGACGGAAGTCCGCTACGAGATTCGCGGCGAACTGGCCCGGCGAGCCCGCGAGCTGGAGGCGCAGGGCCGCACGCTGATCAAGCTCAACATCGGCAATCCGGGCGCGTTCGGGTTCCGCGCGCCGGACCACCTGCAGCGCGCGATCGCCGACCGTATCCACGAGACCGACCCGTACACGCACCAGCAGGGCCTGCCGGCCGCGCGCGAGGCGCTGGCCGCGCATTACCGCCGCCGCGGCGCACCGCATGCCACGCCCGAGCGCGTCTTCGTCGGCAATGGCGTCAGCGAGCTGATCGACCTGAGCCTGCGCGCGCTGCTCAATCCCGGCGACGAGGTGCTGGTGCCCTCGCCCGACTACCCGCTGTGGACGGCCGCGACCATCCTCAACGACGGCTGCCCGGTGCATTACACCTGCCGGCCCGAGGACGGCTTCCTGCCCGATCCCGACGAGCTCGAGCGCCTGGTGACGCCGCGTACGCGCGCGATCGTCGTCATCAACCCGAACAACCCGACCGGCGCGGTGTACCCGCGCGCGCTGCTCGAGCGCATCGTGGCGATCGCCGCGAAGCACAGGCTGCTGCTGATGTCGGACGAGATCTACGACGAGGTGCTGTACGACGGCGCCGCGTTCCAGCCGCTCGCGCCGCTCGCCGGCGACGTGCCCTGCCTGTCGTTCGGCGGCCTGTCGAAGGTGTATCGCGCCTGCGGCTGGCGCATCGGCTGGGCGCTGCTCTCGGGCGACCCGCTCGCGATCGGCGACTACCACCACGCGATGGACCTGCTCGGCGCGCTGCGGCTGTGCGCGAACGTGCCGGGGCAGTTCGCGATCGATGCCGCACTGTCGGGCAGCGCGACCATCCATGAGCTCACCTCGCCCGGCGGCCGGCTGTACGAGGCGCGGCGTGCGGTCGTCGACGGCGTGGCCGCGAGCCGGCATCTGTCGATGGTCACGCCGATGGGCGCGCTGTACGGCTATCCGCAGGTCATCGGCGCCGCCGCGGCCGGGTTCGACGACCAGGCCTTCGCGCTGGAAATGCTAGAAAGCGAAGGCGTTCTGATCGTGCCCGGCACCAGCTTCAACATGCGCGACCGCGACCATTTCCGCGTGACGCTCCTGCCCCAGCCCGACGTGCTGCGGGAAGTGTTCGCGCGCATCGAGCGCGTGCTCGACCGCCGCGCCGACGCCGCGTCCGCCCCGACCTCGCAGGTGGCCTGATGCGCCTCCGTTACCTCGCGCTCGGCGACAGCTACACCTGCGGCGAAGGCGTCGAGGCCGGGCGTCGCTGGCCGGTGCAGCTGGCGCGCGCGCTGCGCGACGACGGCATCGACATCGCCGAGCCGCGCATCATCGCCACCACCGGCTGGACCACCGACGAGCTCGCCGAGGGCATCGCCGCCGCGCAACCGCTGGGCCACTTCGATTTCGTGACGCTCGGCATCGGCGTCAACGACCAGTACCGCGGGCACAGCGTCGCCGAGTACCGCGCGCAGCTGACCTCGCTGCTGGATACCGCGATCGCGCTCGCCGATGGCCGCGTCGAGCGGCTGATGATGCTGTCGATTCCCGACTGGGGCGTGACCCGTTTCGCCCGCGGGGAGGGCCGCGACGTGGGCCTCGTCGGCCGCGAGATCGACGCCTTCAACGCCGTTGCGCGCGCGATGTGCGAGGCGCGCCGCATCGCCTTCGTCGACATCACGCCCGCGAGCCGCGAGGACGGCGGCAGCGACGCGATGCTGGTGCACGACGGGCTGCATCCGTCGGGCGCGATGTACGAGCGCTGGGTGGACGTCGCGCTGCCGGTCGCGCATCGCCTGCTGGGCGACGCATGAGCGTCGCCGCCGGACAGCCGCTCGACCGCGCCCGCGCGCGCGATCGCCCATGCGTTCCGCCCGGAATCGCGCGCCGGCAATCGCTGGAACTACTTCTATACGCGCGCCAAGCTGGCGAGCGATCCGCTGTACCCCGCGGTCGCGGACGCGCTGCGCGGCACGAGCGCGCCGGTGCTCGACCTCGGCTGCGGGCTCGGCCTGCTCGCGCACACGCTGCGCGAGGCGGGCATCGACCTGCCCTACCGGGGCGTGGACATCGACGCCGCGAAGATCGCGCACGCGCAGCGCATCGCGGCGCGCGCGGGGCTTCGCGACGTCGCGTTCGAGGCGATGGACCTGGGCCGCACGCTGCCGGAACACCGCGGCAGCGTCGCGCTGCTGGACGTGCTGCAGTACGTCGACACGCCGGCGCAGGTGCGCATCCTCGACGCGGCCTGCGCGATGGTCGCCCCCGGCGGCCGGCTCTTCATCCGCAGCGGCCTGGCCACGCCGGGCTGGCGCCCGCGGGTGAGCAAGGCCTTCGACACGCTGGCCGCGCATGCGGGCTGGATGTATTCGCCGCCCAAGCGCTATCCCGACGAGGCGCTGTTCCGCGACCGCCTCGATGCGGCGGGCCTGCGCTACGAGATCGCGCCGCTCAACGGCAACTCGCCGTTCAACAACTGGCGGATCGTCGCCGAGCGCTGAGTTCAGTCGGCGAGCCGCGTCGCGGTCGTCGGCAAGTGCATCTCGCGCGACGGCGCGGGCACCGGCAGCACACAGCGGTAGCCCAGCTCATCGAACCGCTGCAGCAGCAGCGCGAGCGTTTCCAGGTTGTGGCCGTGCGCAGCGCCCTCGTGCGCAAGCACGATCGCGCCCGGTGCGAGCTGCCGCTCGACGCGGCGCAGCACGCGATGCGGATCGGCCACCGCCCCGTCGAACCCCCGCGCGCTCCATGCCACCCGCGCCAGGCCCAGTCGGTGCAGCGACGCGGCCACGAACGGATTGGCCATGCCGACCACAGCGCGGAACCACACCGGCGCGACCCCCGCGATCTCCGTCAGGCTCGCCTGCGCGCGCTCGATCTCGCGCCGCATCGCGCGCGGCCCGAGCGCCCAGAAGCGGTGCGTGGGATGCGAATCGCTGTGGTTGCCGATGCCGTGGCCGCGGCGGACGATCTCGCGCACGTGGTCGGGATAGCGGCGGGCGCGCGCGCCCACCAGGAAGAAGGTCGCTTTCGCGGCATGCGCATCGAGCAGGTCGAGCACGGCCGGCGTCTCGGCGGACGGGCCGTCGTCGATCGTGAGCCAGAGCACACGCTCGTCGGTGTCCAGCCGGGTCAGCGCCGGGCCGAACAGCCGCGATGCGGGGCGCAGCGTGCCCCAGACGATCGCGAGATGGGTGCCGACCAGCATCGGCACGGCCCAGGGCCAGCCGCGACGGAACCCGTAATGCCACCACAGCCCCAGCACGAGCACGTGCAGCACCAGCACCACGGCCCACCCGAGGCGGGGATGGCGCGGCGGCCGGTGGTGCGCGATCGGGCCCGAGGGGTTCATGCGGCGGAGCCTAACCGAAGCCGCGCAAAAAAAACGGCCCCTTGCGGGGCCGTGAGAGAAGGGAATGCTACCGCTGTGCAGCGTCGATCAGAAACGCTGGGTGTACTTCATGTAGAGGAAGCGGCCGATGTCGAAGCCGCCGTAGTAGGAGACGTTCGCGCTGGGCTGCGTGTACATCACCGGGCCGACGTGGTTGAACACGTTGTTGGCGCCGATGGCGACGGTCGCCTTCCACGGCGCTTCCCAGCGCAGCTGGACGTCGTGGAACGTGTTGGCACCGACCACGTGGCGACGGCTGATCGAGCTGGCCGGCGTCGAGGTGCCCGGCACGTAGGCGCCGGTCGGCGCGTAGGTGATCTCCTCGCACTCCAGGTTCGGCTCGGTCGAGCCGGGGACGAAGTACGTGCAGCCTTCCTTCATGGACGAGTAGTAGCGCGCGGTCCAGGTGGCACCGAACGCCCCCATCTCCCACGTGGTGTTCAGCGTGGAGCGCACGCGGAAGAAGTTGGCGAAGCCGATCGAGGACAGCGGATAGCGCGGATCGTTCGTCGCGACGGTGATGTCCTTCGACGTGTACGTCGAGTTCGACACGATGTTGAACGTGCCGAAGTTCTCCGTCCGGAGGCGGTAGGACATGTCGACGTCCCAACCCTCGACCTTGCGATAACCCGCATTGCGGCTGCCGAAGGAGAGGAAGTTGACGTAGCCCTGGGCCGGGTCACGCGTGAACAGCTGCGGCGAACAGCGGCTGGCGATGCCCTGGATGTAGCAGTCGCTCAGGATCTGGTTCGGGCTGTCGGCGACGATCGTGTCCTTGATGCGGATCTTCCACCAGTCCACCGCCATGTTGAAGCCTTCGAGGAAGCTCGGGCTCCAGACCGCACCGATGGTCTGGGACTTCGAGATTTCCGGCGTCAAGGTCGGGTTGGAACCGGACTTGAAGGCGACGGGCGTCTGCGCGTTGGGCGCGCCGACCGGGGTGAAGCCCTGGCCCAGCTGGCGATAGGTCCCGGCCAGCGAGCCGAGCGCGCCGTTGCCGCCGACGCCGTTGGTGCAGTTGGTCCGCGTCGCCGGGTTGGAACGCGAGTCACCGAAGACGACGTCGCACGGGTCGGTGAAGAAGGAGAACGTGTCCGACGAACCGCCGTAGAGGTCGGCGATGGTCGGCGCACGGAAGCCGTCGGCGACCGTGCCGCGCACCATCAGCTGGTCGAACGGCTTCCACTTCAGCGAGAACTTGTTGTTGACCGTGTCGCCGAAGGTGTCGTAGTCGGAGTAGCGGCTGGCGATGTTCAGCGTGAGCTGGCGCGCGAACGGAATCTCCGCCAGCAGCGGGATCTCGACTTCCGCGTAGACCTCGTCGACGCTGTACTGGCCGCGGGTCGGGCCCGAGGACAGGTTGGTCGAGCCGCCGGTCACCGCGAGCGCATCGGGAACGAACTTGCCGCTTTCCTTGCGGTGCTCGACGCCCGCCGCCATGCCGAGCGCGCCGGCGGGCAGGTCGAACAGCGAACCCGCGATGTTCGCCGAGTACACCACCGTGTCGGTCTGGCCGGTCGCATGCTCGTTCTGGAAGAGGAAGTTCTGCAGCGCGGTGTTGCCGGTCAGGCCGCCGGCACGCGTGTCGCCGTACGGCAGGAACGGATTGAACGGCACGCAGCTGGAAAGCGAGATCGGGGCGGCGGCCGTACCGCACTGGACCTGCCCTCCGCCGTTGAGGAACGAAGGCCCGACCGCCGCGCGCAGGTTCGCGAGGTTGACGTTGCCGAACGTGTCCTGGATCAGGCGGTTGTCGTTGTTGAGGTAGTTGACGTCCCAGTCGAAGGTGCGACCGAACGCGTCGAACGAGCCTTCGAATGCACCGACGAAGCGATGCGTCGTCAGGTCGGCGGTCGTCGTGCGCGGCACGTCCCACGTACGCCGCCACCAGTTGCTGATCGTCGCGCCGGTCGGGTTGAAGTAGCTCTGGGCCGACATCGGCGTCGCGAACGACGCCGCCTGCACCGGGTAGCCCGCGACCTGGCGCTCGCTGGAGCGGAAGCTGTAGAGCAGTTCGGCGCGGAAGCGGACGTTGTCGGTGATGTCGTACGTGCCGTTGGCGAACAGCGAACGACGGTCCAGCGGCGTGCGCAGGTCGGTCTGCTCGAGCGTGTTCGTCTTGTGCAGCGTGGAGCCCGGCGCGCAGCCCGTCGTGGCGGTCGCGCCTACGCAGGTACCGGTATTGGTGTTCTGGGCGACGTAGTCGGCGCGGTTACGCGGGTCGCCGCCGGGTCGCAGGACCACGCGGGTGCCCGTGGGCACGCCGGGGATCGACGTCGTGCCGGTGGTGGTGAAGCCACCGAACTGGCCCACGGTCGTCCATCCGTCGGTGGCATGCGCCTCGCCGCGCGGGTACGCGCTGTACGGGCGCGCGGAGGCCGCGACGCGGTCTTCCTTGGCCCATTCCGCGCCCACGACCACCGAGCCGCGGTCGCCGCCGAAGCCCATCACGAAGTCGCCCTTGGTGATCGCGCCGTCGCCTTCGCTGTACTGGCCGTAGTAGACGCTGCCGGCCGCGCCTTCATAGTTCGTGCGGGTGATGATGTTGATGACGCCCGCGATGGCGTCGGAGCCGTAGATCGAGGACGCGCCGTCCTTCAGCACCTCGACGCGCTCCACCGCGACCGCGGGGATCGTCGACACGTCGGCGAGGCCGGACGTGCTGACGCCCAGGCGTCGACCGTTTACCAGCACCAGCGTGCGCTGCGCCCCGAGGTTGCGCATGCTGATGAAGGTGCCGCCGGCGTTCTCGCCGGCCGACAGCGGGGCGGCGCGGCTGATCGGCGGCGCGCCCATGGTGCTGATGTTCTGCAGGATGTCGGAGACCGACTGGAAGCCCTGCTTCTCGATGTCCTGCCGGGTCAGCATGAGCACGGGCTGCGCCGTCTCCTTGTCGACCTGGCGGATGCGCGAACCGGTGACGGTCACGCGGTCGAGGGTCTTGGCCTCGTCCTGCGCCGGTTCCTGTGCCGCGGCAGCCATGCTGCTTACCGCGGCGCCTGCGCCCAGCACGAGGCTGATCGCGTCCCGCAACGTTGATCGCTTCAAACGCATGTGAATCTCCCCTGAGTATGTGGTCCCGGCCCCAACCGAATGACACTTGACACAGCCTTCACAGAAGCTGTGGTCGGCATCTATACACACTTTCCGCAGAAATTAAAGTCCCGTTAACCTGCGCCTGCGTACCGAGTCGGGAGCCCGGTGCGCGCACCCCGGTAAACTGCAATCCCCTGCCTCCGGTGTTGAAGTCCATGTCTCTCGAACCCGCGCTGCGCGCCCGCATCGATTCGCTGCTGCAGAGCAACCGCGTCGTCCTGTTCATGAAGGGCGATCCGTCCATGCCGCAGTGCGGCTTTTCGGCCAAGGCGGTGGGCGTGCTCGGCGGCCTCGGCATTCCCTACGCGCACGTCAACGTGCTCGCCGACCCCGAGATCCGCGAAGGCATTAAGGCCTACGGCGACTGGCCGACGATCCCGCAGCTCTACGTCGACGGCGAGCTGGTCGGCGGCAGCGACATCGTCGTGCAGATGGCGAACTCCGGCGAGCTGCACCAGCTGCTCGGCGTGCAGGCGCCCGACCGCACGCCGCCGTCGATCGAGATCACCCCGGCCGCCGCGCAGATGCTGCGCGAGGCGATCGCGGGCGCCGGTCCCGGCTACGCGCTGCAGGTGGCGGTGGACGCCGACCAGCGCGCGCAGCTCCAGCTCGGCCCGATCGATCCGCAGGCCATCGCCACCGAGGTCGAGGGCATCCGCGCGCAGTTCGACCTCGCCAGTGCGCCGCGCGCGAACGGCCTGCGCATCGACTGGGTCGACGACGAGCGCGGCCGCGGGCTGGTGGTGGAGAACCCGAACGCGAAGACGGTGAAGCCGATCAGCGCCGCCGACGCCGCGCGCAGGCTCGCCGACGGCGCGCTGACGCTGGTCGACGTGCGCCCGGCCGAGGAGCGTGCGATCGCCTCGGTGCGCGTGGCGTTCTCGGTGCTCGACGGCGACGCCGCGGCCGAAGTCGAGGCGATGCCGAAGGACACGCCGCTCGCCTTCATGTGCCACCACGGCCGTCGCAGTGCCGACGCCGCCGCGCACTTCCGCCGGCTCGGCTTCACCGACGTGTACAACGTCGAGGGCGGCATCGATGCCTGGTCGCAGCAGGTGGACGCGGCGGTGCCGCGCTACTGAGGCGCGCTCCCCGTCGTGCAGGAAACGGCCGCGTCGCGGCCGTTTCCGTTTGCGGCGCTAGCCCGCGAAGCCGCCTTCGTCGAGGAAGTCCCATTCGGCCTCCGTCGTCGTGCGGCCGAGCGCGGCGTTGCGATGCGGGAACCGGCCGAAGCGCGCGATGATGTCCAGGTGCAGCTTCGCCCAGCGATCGGCATCCGGTGCATGCAGGCGCTCGCGGTGCAGCGCGAGCGAGCGCTGCTGGTCCTCGAGCGCTTCGGAATGCTCGAACGGCAGGTAGAAGAAGATCCGCAGGGGCTCGTCGGTGAGCAGGTCCAAGCCGGCGTCGACCGCCTCCGTCGCGATGGACTTCGCCAGCGGATCGGTGGCCCAGGCGTGCGCATTGCCACGGAACGCGTTGCGCGGGATCTGGTCGAGCAGGAGCACCAGCGCGAGCGCGCCGGTGGGATCGGTGCGCCAGTCGTCCAGCAGCCGCGTCGCCGCGGCGAGGTGCAGGCCCAGCAGCCCGCGGCATCGCGCATCGAAATCGTCGTCGCGCGCGAACCATTTCGCCGGGCCCGCTTCGCGCCAGAACGCGACGACGTCGGCGGCGGTGGTGATCGCATCGGTCATGGCGTTCGTCCTCGGCAGTGGCGCCGACGATAGCGCGCGCGACGTGATGCGCGCCGCGGCGTCACGCGCCGAGCTGCGTCTCCAGCTCGGCGATCCACGCGGCGGTCAGGCTCTCCAGCGTGACCGCCTGGATCAGGGCGCGGATCGGGCCGCGTGCGTAGGACTGCGCGATGAACAAGGCATGGCGATCGCGGAAGGCGAGCCAGGCATGGTGCGTGCGGTCGAATGCGGCCTGCCCTTCGCCGTCGAGCTGCGCGCGCAGCCGTGCGACCACGCGTCGCAACCGGGCGTCGGCGTACAGGAGGCGCTCGCGGGCCTGTGCCGTGAACTCGTCGTCCTGCAGCACTTCGACCGCGCCGCGCTCGACCACTTCCTCGGCGCGCGCGAGCCAGCCGTCCGCGATCTCCACCGCGGTCTGCGCCTTGCCGACGAGGCCGCTCTCGAAGCGCTGCAGGTCGCCGAGGCTGGTCTGCGCGCCTTCGAGGCCCTGCTTGAGCGCGAGCAGTTTCTGGTTGCGCTCGATGGCATCCGTGGTGCGCCGCCCTTCCACGCGGCGCTGCACAAAATAGAAGGCCCACGTCAGCGCCGCGCCGAGGACCACCAGGAAGGCCTGTTCCATGTCCCGCTCCTGTCTGGTGTGACAGTCTGCGGGCGCGGTATCTCAGGGTTCGCGACGTGGAAAACCGCCCGTCGGGCACGGGCGGCGCGCGTTCATTCGTCGAAGCGCAGGTGCTTGACCGACTTTCCGTGGCGACGGATCAGGCGCAGCGCCTCGATGCCGACCTGGATGTGGTTGTCGACGAAATCGGCCGTGACCTTCGCGTCCGACGCCGCGGTCTTCACGCCTTCCGGCGTCATCGGTGCATCCGACACCAGCAGGAGCGCGCCGCAGGGAATGCGGTTGGCGAAGCCGGCGGCGAAGATCGTCGCGGTCTCCATGTCGATCGCCATGCAGCGCAGCTTGCGCAGGTATTCCTTGAACGCCTCGTCGTGTTCCCAGACGCGGCGGTTGGTGGTGTAGACGGTGCCGGTCCAGTAGTCGTGGCCGAGGTCGCGGATCATCGTCGACACCGCGCGCTGCAGGGCGAACGCGGGCAGCGCGGGTACCTCGGGCGGCATGTAGTCGTTCGACGTGCCTTCGCCGCGGATCGCGGCGATCGGCAGCACCAGGTCGCCCAGCACCGTCTTGCGCTTGAGGCCGCCGCACTTGCCGAGGAACAGCACGGCCTTCGGCGAGATCGCCGACAGCAGGTCCATGAGCGTGGCCGCGTTCGGGCTGCCCATGCCGAAGTTGATCATGGTGATGCCGTCCGCGGTGGCGCTCGGCATCGGCCGGTCCAGGCCGACGATCTGCGCGCCCATCAGGCGCGCGAAGGTCTGCAGGTAGCCACCGAAGTTGGTCAGCAGGATGTGCTGGCCGAAGTCCTCCAGGGCGACGCCCGTGTACCTCGGCAGCCAGTTCTCGACGATCTCGTTCTTCTCGCGCATTCGCGTTCTTTTTCGTGGACTGTGCGGATTGTGGCACCGGGCATGACTTCGGTCATGGTGACGCCACCGGTGGCGGCGGCTACGGTCACCGGCTGACTCCGGGAACCCCCCATGCTCAAGACGTTCTCCGCCTTCCTCTGCACGGTGGCGCTGGCGGCGCCGCTCGCGGCCGGCGCCGCCGGCACCGCCCCGCGTTTCCTGCAGGATCCCTACCCCAGCACGTACGCGCGGCTTCCGTCCGCGCCCGTACTGATCCGCAACGCCACCGTGCTCACCGGCACCGGCGAACGCCTGGACGGCGCCGACGTGCTGATGCGCGACGGCGCGATCGTGGGTGTCGGCCGCGGCCTCGAGGCGCCGGGCGACGCGACCGTCGTCGACGGCACCGGCAAATGGGTGACGCCCGGCATCATCGACGTGCACTCGCACCTGGGCGTGTATTCCAGCCCCGCGGTGAACGCCGCCAGCGACGGCAACGAGGCCACCAGCCCGACCACGCCGAATGTCTGGGCCGAACACTCGATCTGGCCGCAGGACCCGGGCTTCCTCACCGCGATGGCCGGCGGCATCACCACGCTGCAGATCCTGCCCGGCTCGGCGAACCTGGTCGGCGGCCGCGGCGTCACGCTCAAGAACGTGCCGTCGACGACGTACCAGGGCATGAAATTCCCGGGTGCGCCCTGGGGGCTGAAGATCGCCTGCGGCGAGAATCCCAAGCGCGTGTACGGCCAGAAGGGCGGCCCGTCGACGCGCATGGGCAACGTGGCCGGCTACCGCGCCGCGTTCATCGACGCCACCGAATACCTGAAGAAGAACCGCCCGCCGCAGCCGGCGAAGAAGGCGCACTGGTGGTCGGCCGATCCCAAGCCGGATTCGGAGAAGGACACCGGCGGCAAGCGCGACCTCAAGATGGACACGCTGGCCGGCGCGATCAACGGCGACATCCGCGTGCACATCCACTGCTACCGCGCCGACGAGATGGCGACGATGCTCGACCTGGCGAAGGAATTCGGCTTCAAGGTCGCCGCGTTCCACCACGCGGTGGAGGCCTACAAGCTCGCCGACCGCCTCGCCGCCGAAGGCGTCTGCGGCGCGATGTGGGCCGACTGGTGGGGCTTCAAGATGGAAGCCTTCGACGGCATCCAGGAAAACGTCGCGCTCGTCGACCGCCCCGCGGGCAGCTGCGCGATCGTCCACTCCGATTCGGAGGAAGGCATCCAGCGCCTCAACCAGGAGGCGGCGAAGGTGATGGCGCACGCCAGGCTCGCGGGCATCGAGATCGCGCCCGAGCACGCCATCGAATGGGTCACGCGCAACGCCGCCAAGGCGCTGGGCATTCTGGACAAGACCGGCACGCTCGAGCCCGGCAAGATGGCCGACGTAGTGGTCTGGAA
This sequence comes from Cognatilysobacter segetis, assembly GCF_004359965.1. Classification (GTDB taxonomy): domain Bacteria; phylum Pseudomonadota; class Gammaproteobacteria; order Xanthomonadales; family Xanthomonadaceae; genus Cognatilysobacter; species Cognatilysobacter segetis. The sequence goes on from NZ_SMRQ01000022.1 coordinate 26,230, forward strand.
CGGCACGCCGTTCAGCAGCTACGCGCAGGCCGAGCAGGTCTACGTCGACGGCGCGCGCGTCTACGACCGCAAGGATCCGTCGCGCCAGCCGGTCTCGGATTTCCTCCTCGGCCAGGGCGCGGCCCCGACGGGAGGCGTGCGATGAGCCGCCGCCTCGCCACGCTCGCCGGCGCGCTGCTGCTCGCGCTCGGCACCACCGCCTCCGCGCAGGAACTCCTGATCCGCAACGCGACCGTGCACACCGCGACCGCGCGCGGCACGCTGCAGGGCGCGGACATCCTCGTGCGCGGCGGCCGCGTCGCGGCGGTCGGCACCGGGCTCGCCGCCCCCGCCGGCGTGCCCACCGTCGACGCGAACGGCGCGCCGGTGACGCCGGCGCTGTTCGGCGGGCTCACGCACCTGGGCATCGAGGAAGTCTCGGGCGAGGAATCCACCGACGACGCGGCGCTCGGCCTCGGCCGCAAGACGCGCGAGATGGTCGTGCGGCCCGAATTCGACGTGACGCTCGCCTTCAATCCCGACGCGACCGCGGTACCGGTCACGCGCATCGAGGGCGTCGGCACGACGATGCTGCTTCCCGGGCTCGCCGAGGGCGGCTCCATCATCCTCGGCCAGGGCGGCGTGGTGCGCATGGACGGCTCGCCCGACCCGGTCGGCCCGCGCGTGCTGTTCGTCGCGCTGGGCAGCGAAGGCGCCGGGCAGACCGGGCAGTCCCGCGCCGCGCAGTGGATGCTGCTGGAGCAGTGGCTCGACGAGGCGCGCGGCCGCATCCCGCCGACGTCGAACGTGGCCAGCCTGACGCCGGCCGGCCGCGCGGTGCTCGCGAAGTTCGCGCGCGGCGACGGGCTGGTGATGTTCGAGGTCGACCGCGCCGCGGACATCCGCCAGCTGCTGAAGTTCGCGCAGCGCCAGCACCTGCGGATCGGCATCGTCGGCGGCGCGGAAGCGTGGCGCCTGGCATCGGCGTTGGCGGCGGCGAAGGTGCCGGTGTTCGTCGATCCGCTGGCGAACCTGCCGGCCGGCTTCGACGAGATCGGCGCGCGCATGGACAACGCGGCGATCCTGCGCGCGGCCGGCGTCACCGTCGGCATCGTGCAGGGCGGCGAGAACCCGACGCACAACGCGCGCAACACGCGCCAGCTCGCCGGCAACGCGGTGGCCAACGGCCTGCCGTGGGACGACGGCCTGGCCGCGCTGACCCGCGTGCCGGCCGAGGTGTTCGGCCTGCGCGACAGCGGCACGATCGCGGTCGGCCAGCGCGCCGACCTCGTGCTGTGGACGGGCGACCCGCTGGACGTCGCGAACGTCGCGAAGCAGGTCTGGTTCGACGGCCGCGCGATCCCGATGCGCAGCCGCCAGACCGACCTGCGCGACCGGTACCTCACGCCGACCGGCCCGCTGCCGCGCGCCTACGCCGTGCCCGACCGCGCGCGCTGAGTCCCACCGCGACACGCCGAGGCCGTCCGGTCCGCCGGGCGGCCTCGTGCGTTCCGGCGCCGACGCACGGCGCGCACCGGACCGTGCGGCCGGTCACGAAAGCCGTATCCTCGACCCCGCCGGCAGGGGATGCCGGTGCACCCGGAAAACACCGTCATGACATTCGCCGCACTCAATCCCTGGGCCGTGCTGGTCGCCGCCGCGTCCGCGTTCGCACTCGGCGGCCTCTGGTACGGACCGCTGTTCCTCAAACCCTGGGCGCGCGCCACCGGCGTCGATACGTCCGCACCCGCCCCGCATCGTGGCCGTACCTTCGCCGTGGCCTTCGTGCTCAGCCTCGTCGCCGCCGTCGCGATGGCGGTCGCGCTGCCGGCAGGCGTGGACGCGCCGCACGGCGCGGGCCTCGGCGCGCTGATCGGCCTGCTGTTCGTGGCCACCAGCTTCGGCATCAACTACGCGTTCTCGTCGCGGCCGCTGCTGCTCTGGCTGATCGACGCGGGCTACCACGTCGTCCAGTTCACGCTCTATGGCGCGATCCTCGGCGCCTGGCATTGATCGCGACGGCGCGCCGATCCTGAACAGCGACCCGCCTCCGCCGTCGACCGCGGCGCGTACCGGTCAAGGAAATCCGCGGCCAGGTCGATAATCCTGTCCGTAAAACACGAACTTACAGGCCACAGGGGGCCCCATCCATGCGCATCGGTCTCGTCGTCGACTCGGCCTGCGACCTGCCGCTCGAGTACATCCAGCAGCACGAGCTCACGCTGCTGCCCATCACCGTGCGCATCGGCGACGCGGTACTGGCCGACCAGCGCAACGAGGAAGCCACGCTCCAGTTCCTCGAGAACAAGTCGCAGGAGCTGATGGCGCAGGCGGAGACGCAGCCCTTCACCGTGCAGCAGGTGCAGGACCTGTTCCTGCGCAAGCTGGTGATCGACTACGACTACGTGTTCTGCATGACGATCACCAAGTCGCGCAGCCCGATCTTCGACAACACGCAGCAGGCCAGCTTCGCGATCCTCAACGACTACAAGGGCCCGCGCACGGCGGCCGGCATCAATACGCCGTTCGCGCTGCGCGTGATCGACACCCAGAGCGTGTTCGCGGGCCAGGCGATCTCGGCGGTCGAGGCCGTGCGCCTGCGCGATGCGCAGGAGGGCGCGCCGAAGATGCGCGCGCGCATCGAGCAGGTCGCGCTGAACACGCAGTCGTACATGGTGCCGCGCGACCTCAACTACCTGCGTGCGCGCACGCGCCATCGCGGCGACCGCAGCGTCAGCCTGCTGTCGGCCACGCTCGGCAGCGCGCTCGACATCAAGCCGGTGCTGCACTGCAACCGCGGCGAGACCGGCCCGGTCGCCAAGGTGAAGGGCTTCGACAACGCGGCCGAGAAGCTCTTCACGTTCGCCGCGCGCCGCGTGCGCGACGGCAAGCTGCTCACGCCGACGCTCGCGCTCAGCTACGGCGGCCCGCTCGAGGACATGCGCCGCCTGCCCGGCTATGCCGAGCTGGTCGAAACGTGCCGGACGCACCGCATCGAGATGTTCGAGAGCCTTATGAGCCTCACCGGCATGGTCAACGTCGGCAAGGGCTCGCTCACGCTGGGCTTCGCCTCGGACGCGGCGGCCTGGGAGTAAGGGCGACCGGCGTCACGCCGGCCTGACTTCCGGCCCGGTCCGCGCACCGGCCGCAGCGGTTACCGTCGACGGGTTTCCCTTCCCGTCGACGCCATGACCCTTTCCCGATCGTTGCTCTACGTCGCGCTCGCCGGCGCGCTCTCGCTCGCCACGCCCGCCCTCGCGCAGGACGCGCAGAAGGGCGACACCCCGCCTCCGCCGGACACCCAGCTCGAGCAGGACGCGCTCGATCCGGCCGGCGTGCCCAAGGCGAAGGATCCCGGCCAGGCGCAGCGCGGTCTGTCCAAGCCCGGCGCCGACGCGGCGAAGTGGGACGTCAACGCCGCGCACGGGCCGACCAAGACCGTGCGCTTCACCACCGACGAAGGCACGTGGCTGGACGTCGACGTCTCGCCGAACGGGCGCCAGCTCGTGTTCTCGATGATGGGCGACGTCTACCTGCTGCCGATCGGCGGCGGCAAGGCCACGCGCATCACCTCCGGCCCGGCCTGGGACGTGCAGCCGCGCTTCTCGCCGGACGGTGCGCAGATCGCGTTCACCTCCGACCGCGGCGGCGGCAACAACCTCTGGCGCATGCGCGTCGACGGCAGCGACCCGGTGCAGGTGACGAAGGAAGACTTCCGCCTGCTCAACAACCCGGTGTGGACGCCCGACGGGCAGTTCCTGATCGGCCGCAAGCACTTCACCGGCGAGCGCTCGCTCGGCGCGGGCGAGCTGTGGATGTACCACGTCGCCGGCGGCGGCTCGGGCATCCAGCTGACCAAGCAGAAGAACGACCAGCAGGATCTCGGCGAGCCCGCGGTTTCGCCCGACGGGCGCTACGTCTACTTCAGCGAGGACGTCAGCCGCGGCCCGACGTTCCAGTACAACAAGGACCCGCACGGCGTCATCTACGCGATCAGGCGCCTCGACCGGAAGACCGGGAAGATCGACACGCTGATCGACACCGCCGGCGGCGCGATGCGCCCGCAGCCGTCGCCGGACGGAAAGTCGCTCGCGTTCGTCAAGCGCGTGCGCGACAAGTCCGTACTGCACGTGCTGGACCTCAGGAGCGGCGAAGTGCGCCCGGTCTGGGACGGGCTCTCGCATGATCAGCAGGAAGCGTGGGCGATCTTCGGCCCGTACACCGACTTCGACTGGACGCCCGATTCCAGGCACGTCGTGATCTGGGCCCAGGGCAAGCTCTGGCGCGTCGACATGGCGGGCGGCACCACGACGAACATCCCGTTCACCGCCGACGTCGAGCAGACCGTCGCCGAACCGCTGCGCTTCACGCACGAGATCGAGAGCGGCTCGTTCACGCCGAAGATGATCCGTGACGTGGCGACCAGTGCGGACGGCAGGACGCTGGTCTTCCACGCCGTCGGCCAGCTGTGGCGCAAGTCGCTGCCCAACGGCACGCCCGAGCGCCTCACGGGCAACAGCGGCGTGTACGAATACCAGCCCAGCTTCAGCGCGAACGGTAGCCGGCTGCTCTACACCACGTGGTCGGACGAGGGCCTGGGCGCCATCTGGCTGCGCGATGCGGGCGGCACCGGCGCAGGCCGCAAGCTCACCGCGGAGAAGGGCTACTACTACGCGCCGCGCTTCTCGCCGGATGGCCGCCGCATCGTCTACGCCAAGGGCGGTGGCAGCGGGATGACCGGCTCGACCTGGACCAACGACACCGGCATCTACGTCATGAACGCCGACGGCAGCGGCGCCAGACGCATTGCCGACGAGGGCGACGCCCCGCAGTTCAGCGCCGACGGCAGCCGCGTGTACTACTTCACCGGCGGCGGGCTGAAGAAGAAGCTGATGTCGGTGGGCCTCAACAGCGAGGAGCCCCGCGAGGTGTTCACGCTGAAGTACCCCGACACGGTGACGATCAGCCCCGACGGCAAGTGGGTCGCGTTCACCGAACTGTTCAATGCCTACGTGGCGCCGCGGGTGGAAACCGGCCAGGCGCTCGAGCTGTCGAAGGACAGCAAGGCGGTGCCGGTGACGCAGGTCAGTGCCGACGTCGGCAGCTACCTGCTCTGGGCCGCCGATTCGAAGTCGCTGCACTGGACGGTGGGCGACCGCTACTTCTCGCGCGACCTGCGCGACTCGTTCACGTTCGTGCCCGGCGCGGCGAAGGAACTGCCCACGCCGAGCAACGACGGCGGCATCGCGGTCGGGCTGACCCAGCCGGTGTACGCGCCCGACGGCACCGTCGCGTTCACGCATGCGCGGATCGTGACCATGCGCGACGCCAACCGTGCGCAGGAGGTCATCGAGGACGGCACGATCGTGGTGCGCGGCGACGACATCGCGGCCATCGGCCCGGCCTCGCAGGTGGCGGTGCCCGCCGGTGCGCGCGTGATCGACGCCGGCGGCAAGACGATCGTCCCGGGCTATGTCGACGTGCATGCGCACGCCGCGAACTTCGGCTCCGGCGTGGTGCCGCAGCAGAACTGGGCGTACTACACCAACCTCGCGTTCGGCATCACCACCGCGCACGATCCGTCGGCGAGCAGCGAGTACGTGTTCTCGCAGAGCGAGCTGCTCAAGGCCGGCCGCATGGTCGGCCCGCGCATGTTCTCGACCGGCACGATCCTCTACGGCGCGGACGGCGACTTCAAGGCGGTCGTGAACTCGCTCGACGATGCGCGCAGCCACCTGCGCCGCATGAAGGCGATCGGCGCGTTCAGCGTGAAGAGCTACAACCAGCCGCGTCGCGACCAGCACCAGCAGATCAACCAGGCCGCGCGCGAGCTCGGCATGCTGGTGGTCGAGGAAGGCGGCTCGACGTTCAACCACAACATGCCGATGGTGCTCGACGGCGTCACCGGCATCGAGCACAACATCCCGGTCGCGCCGCTCTACAAGGACGTGCTCGGCGTGTGGTCGCAGACCGACGTGCGCAACACGCCGACGCTGGTAGTGAGCTACGGCGGGCTGTCCGGCGAGTACTGGTGGTACGCGAAGGACAACGTCTGGGAGGACCGGAAGCTCGCCCGCTTCTTCCCGCGCGAGACGCTCGACGCGCGCAGCATCCGTCGCGAGGTCGCTCCGGACTGGGACTACTGGCATGTCGACATCGCGAAGTCGGCGAAGAAGATGCGCGACGCCGGCATCGGCATCCAGGTCGGTGGCCATGGCCAGCTGCAGGGCCTGTCGCCGAACTGGGAGATCTGGATGCTCACGCAGGGCGGCTTCAGCAATTTCGAGGCGCTGCGCGCCGCCACCATCGACGGTGCGGACTACCTCGGCATGTCCAAGCAGATCGGCTCCCTGGAAGCCGGCAAGAAGGCCGACCTCGTGGTGCTCAACAGCAACCCGCTGGAGAACATCCGCAGCACCATCGACACGCGCTACGTCATGGTCAACGGGCGCCTGTTCGACGTGGACGCGGACATGAAGGAAATCGGCGGCCGCAATGCACCCGCGCCGGTGTTCTTCTGGCAGCGCGGCACCGACGGCAAGACGTTCGGCCAGACCTTTACCGAGGCGCATGCCGAGGCGACCGGCGACGATTGACCCCGCGCGGCGTCGGCCACGAACGGCCCGCCCCGCGCGGGCCGTTCGCGTTCCGGGGCCGGCTTTCACGGCCGCCTCGTGGCATGCTGAATAGACTGAACGCGACACCTGGAGGAGCTTCCATGCCGACGCGCTATTACATCCGCCTTCCCGACGGCGCCGCTGCCCGCGGCAACGACCCCGCGCTGTCGTTTTCGGCGCACGGAGCGGAGGGTTTCGCCGAACAGCTCCAGTCGGCGATGCGTACCACCGAGATCTTCGACCGCTGGCGCGGCGCGCAGGACGATCCCGACAACGTCGATCCCTCGCTCGGTGCGAGCGATCCCGCCGCTGTCGCGACCGGTGAGCAGCACGACCTCTCCATCGACATCGTGCTGACCACGACGCTGCCCGGCGAGATCGTGCGCCACCGCCTGCGCCTGCTCGCGGGCAGCGCCTGGCAGCTGCGCGACGTCACCGCGGCCTGAGCCTGCGCGTCCCGCGCAGGCGCGCCTTCGCGTTCCGACGATGAACGATCCCGACCGCCGCCCCATCCTCCTGTCCTGGAGCGGCGGCAAGGATGCGGCGTGGACGCTGCACGTGCTGCGCGGGC
>NZ_SMRQ01000023.1 GCF_004359965.1 Cognatilysobacter segetis
GGCATCCTTCATTTCGGTGGAACTGATCGCGAGCGAGGTCTGCAGGTCGGTCACTTCGCCCATCGCCTCCACGACGACCGTGGAGACCGCGACGCCTTCGAGCGGGCCTTCGGAAATGACCACGAAGTCGTGGTCGCCGAACGTCATGTAGTAGCCGATCAGCTTGCCGCCGGACTGCTCGAACAGCTCCGCGATGGCCTGCGCGCGGTCTTCGGGGTTCTGCAGCATGCCGCGCACGGCGTCGGGCGTGTAGCGGCCTTGGGTGATGAAGGTGGGCATGAGCCTGTCTCCAAGGGCGGGCGTCCAGCTTGCGCCGGGCGCGCGCCGCGACGTTGATGCAGGTCAGCTTCCCGTCCTGCGCGGCCGTGCACGGCCGCCCGCTAAACTGCGGGCATGCGAAATCCCCTACAGGACCAGCTGCTCAAGGCCGGGCTGGTCAAGAAGTCCCAGGTCGCGCAGGTCGCGCGCGAGCAGGCCAAGCAGCGGCAGGGCAAGGCGCCGCCGGCGCCGAGCGAGGAGCAGCGCGAGGCCGAACGCGCGCGTGCGGAGCGCGCGGAGCGCGACCGTGCGCTGGCCGCCGAGCGCAACGCGCAGGCACACGCGCGCGAACGGCGCGCGCAGGCGCGGCAGATCGTCGACACGCAGCGCGTGCGGGGCGACGGCGAGATCGAGTACCGCTTCGTCGACGGCAAGGCGATCCGTGCGCTGCCGGTCGGCGCGGCGCAGCGGGCGCAGCTCGCCACCGGTGCGCTGGTCATCGCGCGCCTCGACGACGGCTACGCGCTGCTGCCGCGCGCCGCCGCCGACAAGGTGCGCGCCCGCGACGCGTCGATGATCGTGCTCGACCATGCCGAGGCCGCGCCGTCGCCGCCGCCCGCGATGAGCGACGACGACGCGTACTACGCGCGCTTCGACGTGCCGGACGATCTGATCTGGTGAGCCTCGCGGCGTGTCGCACCGGGGCCGAGCCGCGCGTTTCCGTGCGCCGTACCTGCCCGGCGCGCGCGGAGGCCCGGGGTCGACGGCAGAACGGGCGTGTCCCGAACCGGGCGTCGTGGAGGTGCACCGCCTCCACGCCGCGTCCGACGCGTTCGACAATCCTGTAGCGAGCCGTGTGACGTCCTGCGAGCAGGGCTTCAGGGAGACGCCGCCGGCATCGCGACACAACGGTGCCTGGCCGTGCCGCCCGACGATCGCCGTCAACTCCAATTCCGGTCCGGCTGCGTGCGATACCGCTTGGCGGCGTCGATGACGTCCTGCAGTTCGACGGGGTCGCTGAAGGGGTCTTCGTCGAGCTCGGTGACGCGGTTGAGTTCGCGTTGCCACCGGCGCAGCTCGTCGACGTAAGGCGCGTACGGCACGCGGCGCAGGCGGCCGCCGTCGTCCTCGACGTCGCAGATGCCGTTGTGCAGCCATTCGCCCGTGTGCCAGTCGGGCATGTCGACGGCGGGGAACAGGCAGATGCCGTGCAGGTCGATGCCGCGGTTCACGGCGGCCATCGATTCCTCCATCACGTCCTTGAGCCAGGCGGGGCGTCCGTCGCGCATGCCGCTGGTCTCGGAGATCAGCATCGGGCGACGGTAGCGCTCCCACACGCGGGCGATGAGCGTGCACAGCGGCTGGATGCGTTCGTCGCAGGGGCCGAGCGCCATGTGCGGGCCGTGCTCGCGGTACTCCATCTGCCCGAACGAGTAGCAGTTGGCGCCGACGATATCGAGCACGTCGGGCGAGCCGCCGAGTTCGGGATGCAGCCGCCCGGACAGCACGTCCCAGGCGTAGCACGCGTCGTCGACCATCTCGCGCTCCGCCTCGTCGGCGAGGTCGGGCCGGTCGCGTGGCGGCACGACCTGGATGACCGGTTCGACATGGATCATGCGGGCATCGGGATCGACTTCGCGCACCGCGCGCACCCCGGCGATCGCCGCTTCGCAGAGCACGTGGCGGAAGCGCAGGCGCGTGGCGCGATCCCCGCCGAACGGCGCGACCCAGCCCCACTCGCCGCCGCAGAAGCCCCAGAAGGTGATTTCGTTGATCGGCGTGAAGTAATGCGGCCCGCGCACGCGCGGCACCACGTAGGCGGCCGCCGCACGGCAGTAGTCGGCGAAGCGCTGGACGAAGCCGGGCTTGAACGGATCGACGTCGTCGGGATAACCGTAGTGGCAGAGATCCCACACCGGCAGCACCTGCGCCGCATTCATCGCCTCGATCATCGGGTCGACATGGCGGAAGTCGTAATCGCCGCCGCGGTCGACGAGGGGCCAGGGAATGCCTTCGCGTGCGACGGCGATGCCGAGCCTGCGCAGGTGCTGGTAGTCCTCGTGCGCGTGTTCGCGGTGCTGCGTCTCGTCGACGAGGTCGCGACGCCCGCGGCCGCGCCATTCGAACGTCGAGCATTCGAAGCCGGAGAGAAAGAATGTGGGGAACAGGCCGGGACGTTGTGCCATCGGCGGGGCCGGTCGGGACGTGTCGCGGTTCTAGCGCAGGGGCGATGCGTGCCGAGCGAAGGCGGCACGCGCCGGTGTGAACGCAGCGCGCCGGGCACGACGTGAAGCCGCGGCGTCAACTCGATGAACGCCGCGCGTCGCGTAACGCAATTCCAATGTCGAGGTCACGCGCCCGGATGGCGTGCCTGGCTAACCTGGCATCGTCCGCTGATCGGACCGTTCCACCGCTTCCAAGGAGCACGTGATGAACCGGAACCCCCAGGGCGACAAGCACCCGCAGCATCGGATGGGCATGGATTCGCAGTCGCAGGCGCAGCAGGCATCGGGCCGCAGCGCTGGCGACACGCAGGGTCAGCAGGGCTCGCGTAGCGCATCGCAGCAGGGCGCGGGCCGGGAGAATGCAGGCACGCAGGCATCGCGCGACAGCCAAGGTCGTCAGCAGAACCGCTGACTTTTCGGATACGAATGATCGGGAGGGGGGACAGCTCCGGCTGTCCCCTTTTTTTCGCCTGCGCGGCGACGCTTCCCGGCGGCGCGATCAGTCGTCGTCGCGCGAAGCCGTGCCGACGAGCGCGCGGTACTGCGCCGGCGACAGCTTCGGCAGGGTGCGGGCGAAGGCCACCAGCGACCAGATGCGGCGGTCGTCGTGCGTGCGGCCCCAGGCGGGCATCGCGCTCATCTTGATCCCGTGCTTGATGACCCAGAACGCTTCGGCATCGTCGTCGATGCCTTCCTCGACGAGGTTCGGCGGCTGCGGATACAGGCCGGCGCGCAGTTCGCTGGACGCGCGTCCCGGCGCGAGGTGGCAACCGGTGCATTCCTCCGCGTACTCGCGCGCGCCCTCGGCGATCAGCGCGGGGTCGGCGAGGTTGCCCGGCACCTGCACGCTGCGCGCGGCACGTTCGGTGGACGCATCGCGCAGGCGGTCGACCAGTCGGAGCGTCAACGGCGCATGCGGCACGTCCGCGCCCATCGGATAGGCGCCGGCATTGACGAAGGCGAAGGCGCCGATGGCCGCGACGGCGACCGTGGTGGCGACGCCGAGGGCGAAGGCGCGGGCGGAGGGGCTCATGGCGGCGACCGGCAGTGGGGAAACGCGAGCGTCGGTCGGCGCTCGTGTGCGCCGTGTCTGCATGCACCGGGCGTTCGGCGGCGGGCGGCCGGCGCGCCGCTGCGATACTGGGGGCATGACCCTTCGCGCCGCGTGCGCCACCGAGTCGTCGATGACCGCCTCCGCGCCCGAGCCCGTCGCCACCTCCGCGCGCCACCGCTACGCCTGGCTGGCGCTGGTGGCGCTCGCTGCGGCGGCGCTGCTGTATGCCGACCCGGTGTACGGCGCGCTGCAGTCGCTGCTCGACCGCGCCGGGCCCGTGATCCGCGCGCATCCCGTGGCGGGCGTGGCGGTGTTCGTGCTGCTGTCCGCGCTGTCGGCGGTGCTGGCGTTCTTCTCGAGCGCGGCGCTGGTGCCGGTGGCGATCGTCGCGTGGGGGCCGGCGGTCAGCGCGCTGCTGCTCTGGGCCGGCTGGTGGATCGGCGGCACGCTCGCCTACGGGATCGGCCACCTGTTCGGTCGGCCGCTGCTGCGTGGGCGGCGCATCGCGCAGGTCGTCGACACCTATCGCGCGCGCCTGCAGGGGCGCCCGGGCTTCGGGCTGGTGCTGCTGCTGCAGCTCGCGCTGCCATCGGAAGTGCCGGGCTACCTGTGCGGGCTGCTCGGCGTGCCGCTGCGCACGTACGCGCTGGCACTCGCGGTGGCCGAACTGCCCTTCGCCGCCGGCACGGTGCTGCTGGGCGACGGTCTGGTGCGCCGCAATGCGCCGCTGCTGCTCGGAGTGGCGCTGCTGGGCGGCGCGGCGATGCTCGCGGCCGGCGCGCTGCTGCGTCGGCGCATGCGCGCGCCGCGGCGCTGATCAGCCTTCGCGCGTCCGCGTCACGAAGCGCTCGAGGTCCGGGAAGAACGCGTCGAACGTCGCTTCGGCGAGCGGCTCCACGCGCCGGAGATCATCGAGTGTGGCGACGAGGCGCTCGCCCTGGCGCGACAGTCGTCCCGCCATGCGCGTGACCGCGCGATCGACGCTGTCGCGTTCGCGATAACTCCCGAGCCAGTCCGATGCCGCCATGCGCGGCGCGATCGCCTGCAGCCGCGGCGGCAGGTCGGCGTGGCGTTCGCGCAGCACGTCGTAGACGCGCGCGGTGAACGCGTCCAGCGGCGGTGCGGCGGGCGCGCGCGTGGGCCAGTCGCGCGAGAGCAGGTGGTCGAAGTAGACGTCGAGCACCACGCCCGCGAAGCGCCGGTGTCCCTCGGGAAATTGCGCCCGCAGTGCGGTGACGTCGGGATGCGTGTCGGTGAAGCGATCGATGCGACGGTGCAGCAGGATCTCCGCGTGCTCGACGCGGCCGAAGCGTTCTAGCCCGTTCGAACCGGCGGCGAAGTCGCCCAGCAGCGCGCCCAGCAGCGCTGCGTCGCTGTGCCGTGCGAGGTAGAGGTGCGCCAGCCAGTTCATCGCCGCAGTTTCAGCGCCGTGGCGCGGCGGCCGTGTACAGGTCGATTACCGACCCGATCGCCGCGCGGCAGACATCGCAGAACGCATCGGCGCGAGTGAACATCAGGCACTGCATCTGCGGGCGGTAATAGCCGGTCGCTTCGTAGTTCGCGCCCTCGAACGCGCCGGTCGCACGCCGGTAGGGCGAGCGTGCCAGCATCGCCTCGACATGCGCCTGCTCCTCGCGGAACAGCGCGCTCATCTCGGCCTCGGGTCGCCGCTCGGCGCGCAGCTTCGCGCGGCGCGCCTGCACGTCGCGCTCGTAGGCCTCGAACTCGGCCTTCGGCCATGGCGTGGGCAGCGGCACGTGCGAGGTCGCCCACTTCGGATGCGCGGAATCGGCGGTGACGTTCGGCTCCCACGGCTCCACGCGCGGGCCCGACGCCGGCGCGTACGCGACCGGCGAGGTGTAGTACTCGTCCGCCAGGCCCGCGAAGTGGTGGCCGAACTCGTGCACGAAGACGTAGTTCGACCAGTCGTTGTCGGCGGCCACGGTGCTGAACTGGCCGAAGATGCCGCCGCCGCCGTAGGTCGCGCCATTGAACACGATCTCGACCACGTCGTAGGGCGCGTACTGCGCGAGCTCGCGGAAGGCGCGATTGTCGAGCGTCAATGCGTAGCGTTCGCTGCCGAAGATGTCGTAGCGCAGGCCGGTGGCGCCGGCGCGGTACGTCCCCGTCGACGGCCGGCTCACGCCCGACTGCGGCACCGGCACGGTGAGCGCCCAGACGTTGAAGTCCGCTGCGCGCTCCCGGAACGGCGACACGGTGAACAGGTGGTCGGCGAAGCGGCGCGCGTCGGCTTCGAACTTGCCGAGTTCGTTCGCCGCGTAGCCGTCGCCGAGGATCAGCAGGTCGACCTTGTGCGCCGGGTCGCCAGTGCGGCGGATCGCGATGGGCGCCGCCGGCGCCGGACGCGCGGCGCGCTCGATGTCCGGTGACGCGGGATCGACGCGCAGCGACCAGGCCTCGACGAAGCGGTTGGCGGCATCGCGCGAGTACACCTTCAGCACGACGGGCTTTGCGGGCATCGGGAAGCGCAGCGATTCCTGGAAGCTGCGCTGCAGCGCGCGCGCCTCGCCGGTGGTGCGCCATTCGCCGAACACCGTGCTGTAGCCGCGCGAATACAGCACGCGGCCGCTGGCCTCGTCGACCACGTCGAAGCGGTGCGCGCCGCGACCGCTGGCGTCGATCGGACGATCGGGATTGCCGGCCCAGGGCAGCGGCTCGACCACGACGCGGTCGAGCGCGAACCGCTCGGACGTGGCGTCGCCCGCATGCTGGAGGTCGACGCGCAGCGTGGCGGGTGCGGCGGCGACGGGCAGCGCGAAGGCGAGCAGGGCGACGAAGAGGGCGATGCGCATGGGAGCTCCGGCGGCCGCGCCGCGGCGTACCCGGGCAGGGTAGCGGCATCGGGGGCCCCGGCCGCGCTAGGCTTGGCGCGTTGCCCAGGGAGCGCATGCATGGCATCCGGATCGCAGGACCTCGACCTCTTCGTGCGCGAATCGCTGACGCGCGGCCAGAGCCGCCAGGCCATCGGCGAAGCGCTCGCCGCCGCCGGCTGGACGCCCGAGCAGACGCGCGGCGTGCTGGATCGCTACGCCGACGTGCCGTTCCCGGTGCCCGTGCCGGTGCCGCGCGCGTCCACCTCGGCGCGCGAGGCGTTCGCCTACCTCGTGCTGTTCGCCACGCTGTACTTCGCCTCGTGGAACCTCGGCAGCCTGCTGTTCGACCTGATCGACCGCACCTGGCCCGACGTCGCGTCGAACGACTACGTCTTCGCGTCCAGCGACAGCTCGATCCGATGGGCGGCCGCGGCGATCCTGATCGCGTTCCCGGTATTCGCGTTCGTGGCGCGCCGCGTGTCGCTCGACGTCGCGCGGTATCCGATCAAGCGCCTCTCGCCGGTGCGGCGCTGGCTCACCTACGTCACGCTCTTCCTCGCCGCCACGGTGCTGATCGGCGACATGACCACGCTGGTCTACAAGGTGCTGGGCGGCGAGACGACCACGCGCTTCCTGCTGAAGGTGGCGGTGGCCGCGCTGATCGCCGGTGGCATCTTCGGCTACTACCTGCACGACCTGCGCCGCGAGGAGGACGCCGCATGAGCGCGCGCCCGATGGGGACCTGGCTGCTCGCCGCGGCCGGTGTCGCGGTGCTGGCGAGCCTGGCGGCGGCGATCGCGGTGATCGGCACGCCCGCCGAACAGCGCCGGCTGCGGCTGGACGAGGCGCGCGTGGCGGCACTCGGCCAGCTGGAGGCGGCGATCGACCGCTACCGTCTCGACGAAGGCCGCCTGCCGGCGCGCCTCGACGCCGTGCCGCGCGTGCGTAACGCGTCGCCATCGATCGCGCGCGATCCGGAAACGGGTGCGCCGTTCGGGTACCGCGTCGTCGACGCGCGTCATTACGTGCTCTGCGCCGCGTTCGCCCGCCCCACGCCGACGCGCAGCGGGCGCTGGGTCGATCCGGACTGGCGCCATCCGGCCGGTCGCCACTGCTTCGCGCGCACGGCCGGCGGCCGCGCGGCCGATGCCGCAGCGGCGGCCGCCGAGGCGGCGAAGGCGGCCGCGCAGGTCGTCGACTAGCGTGGTTCGCGGGACGCGACGCCGCCAGCGCCTAGAATGCGGCTCCGTTTCCAGCAGGCGTCGCGATGTCCCCGAAAGCCACGGTGGTGAAGGTGGAGCTGCAGGTCAGCGACATGGACCGCCACTACTACGCCTCGCATGCGCTCACGCTCGCGCAGCATCCGTCGGAGACCGACACCCGGCTGCTGGTGCGCCTGCTCGCGTTCGCGCTTCACGCCGACGAGCGCCTGGAATTCGGCCGCGGCCTGAGCGACGAGGACGAGCCGGCGCTCTGGCGGCGCGACTACACCGGCGACATCCAGCAGTGGATCGAACTCGGCCAGCCCGACGAATCACGCCTGCGCAAGGCCGCCGGGCGCGCCGACGAGGTCGTCGTGGTCGGATACGGCGGCAACGCGGCGGAGAGCTGGTGGAACCGCAACGCGGCCGCGCTGGGGCGGCTGTCGAACCTCGGCGTGCTCGAGTTCGATGCCGACGAGCTCGACGCCGCGCTGCCGCTGCTCACGCGCGGCGCGCGCCTGACGGCGATGATCCAGGACGGCGAGCTGCAGCTGATGGACGCCGAGCGCAGCGTCGCGTTGCGCCCGCGCGTGCGCAAGGCCGCCACGCCGCGCTGACGCGGAGTCAGGCGCCGGTGCGGACCAGCCGGTGTTCCGCGCGTTCGCAGACGGTCACGCTGTCGGGCTCGCCCGCGCTGGCGACCACGTGCACGCGGTCGCCGGCCTTGAGTGCCTGCGCGTCCACCGACGGCGCCTTGCACAGGTTCCAGCGCGCCGGCAGCTGCACGCGGATGTCGCGACCGGCATCGCTGCGTACCACCACCACCGCGTTGCCGTCGTAGGCCCAGGGCGCGGTATCGACACTGGCGACGCGGCCGTCGAAGGCCACCTGCTGACCGGCGGTGAAGCCGCCGCCGGCGGGTGTGACGGCGCAGCCGCCGAGCAGGCCGAGGGCGAGGACGCAGGCGAGGGCAGGGCGCATGGCAGGGCTCCGGTGGCGGGTCGCCAGCGACTGTAACCATCGCGCGTGACGGACGCGCGGCCGCCGGCGACGCACCGTTCCGCCGCGTTGACCGCACCGACGCGCCGCGACGCGGACACTGCAGGCCTACCGTCCCGGGGCTTCGCCATGATTCCGCTGTCCGTCCTCGACCTCGCCCCGATCGCCGAAGGCAGCGACGCGCGCACCGCGTTCGCCAACATGCGCGCGCTGGCGCAGCATGCCGAGCGGCTCGGCTATCGCCGCTACTGGCTGGCCGAACACCACAACATGCCGGGCATCGCGAGCGCGGCGACCGCGGTGCTGATCGGCCACGTGGCCGGGGCCACCTCGACGATCCGCGTCGGCGCCGGCGGCGTGATGCTGCCCAACCACGCGCCGCTGCAGGTGGCCGAGCAGTTCGGCACGCTCGGCACGCTGTATCCCGGCCGCATCGACCTGGGCCTCGGCCGTGCGCCGGGCACCGATGCGCCCGCCACGCGCGCGCTGCGGCGCTACTACGCCGGCGCCGACGAATTCCCCGCCGACGTCGTCGAGCTGCTGGCCTACTTCGAGCCGGTGCGGCCCGGCCAGCCCGTGCAGGCGGTGCCCGGCGCGGGCGTCGAGATCGAGCCGTGGATCCTCGGCTCGAGCCTGTTCGGCGCGCAGCTCGCCGCGAAGCTCGGCCTGCGCTACGCGTTCGCCTCGCACTTCGCCCCGGCGGCGATGGAGGAGGCGCTGGCGCTCTACCGCGCGCGCTTCGAGCCGTCGCCGCGACAGGCGGCGCCGCACGCGATGCTGGCGGTGAACATCGTCTGCGCCGACACCGATGACGAGGCGCGTCGCCTGTTCACCACGCAGCAGCAGGCCTTCGTCAACCTGCGCCGCGGCCGGCCGGGGCTGGTGCCGCCGCCGCTGGAATCCGGCGATGCGATCGACGCCTTCTGCAGCCCCATGGAAAAGGCCGGCATCGACCAGGCGCTGTCATGCGCCGCGGTGGGCTCGCCGTCGACCGTGGCGGCGTGGATCCGCGATTTCGTCGCGCGGCACCGCCCCGACGAGCTGATCGTCACCGCGAACATCCACGACCCGGCCGCACGGCTGCGCTCGTACGAACTCGCTATGCAGGCAGTGGCGTCGATCGCCTGACGTGTTCAGCGCTTCATCGATCCTGTCTCGATGAAGCGCTGGTGCCAGGACAGCGCCTCGCCCAGCAGGTGCGGCGTGTGCCGCCCGAACGAATCGCGGCAGGCGCGCTCGAAGTAGTCCTCGAGCATCGGGCGGAAGTCCGGATGCGCGCACGAATCGATGATCCGCCGCGCGCGCTGCTTGGGCGACAGACCGCGCAGGTCAGCGAGGCCCTGCTCGGTCACCAGCACCATCGCGTCGTGTTCGGTGTGGTCGACGTGGCTGGCCATCGGCACGATCGTCGACACGTTGCCGTTCTTCGCGCTGCTGGGCGACATGAACACCGACAGGTAGCCGTTGCGGGCGAAGTCGCCGCTGCCGCCGATGCCGTTCATGATGCGGCTGCCGGCGATGTGCGTGGAATTGACGTTGCCGTAGAGGTCGGCCTCGATCATCCCGTTCATGGCGATGCAGCCCAGGCGACGGATCAGCTCGGGGTGGTTCGAGATTTCCTGCGGACGCAGCACGATGCGCTCGCGGTAGAAGTCCACGTGCCGGTTGAACTCGGCGATGCCGTCGGGGCTCAGCGAGAACGATGTCGCCGACGCCATGCGCAGTACGCCGTCGCGCAGCAGTTGCAGCATGCCGTCCTGGATCACCTCCGTGTACGCGGTGAGATCGCGGAAGCCACCGGCCCCGAGGCCCGCGAGGACCGCATTGGCGATGTTGCCCACGCCCGACTGCAGCGGCAGCAGCCGCTCGGTGAGCCGGCCCCGCGCGATCTCCCGTCGCAGGAAGTCGAGCAGGTGGCCGGCGATCGCCTGCGAATCGGCATCCGGCGCGGCGAACGGCGAGTTGCGATCGGGCGCATCCGTCTCCACCACCGCGACCACCTTCGCCGGATCCACGCGAAGGGTGGTCTCGCCGATGCGGTCGTCGGGCCGCGTGAGCGGAATCGGGCGCCGGTTCGGCGGCAGCGCGGTGCCGTAATAGATGTCGTGCATGCCCTCGAGCGACTCGGGCTGCCAGTGGTTGACCTCGAGGATCACCTTGTCGGCGAGGTCGAGCCAGGTCTTGTTGTTGCCCACCGACGACGACGGCACGAGCAGACCGTCCTCGCGGATCGCGCTGACCTCGACCAGCGCGACGTCGATCGGTCCGAAATAGCCGAACCACGCGTACTGCGCGACGTGGCTGAGGTGGATGTCGATGTACTCGAGCTCGCCGGCGTTGATGCGTTCGCGCACCGTCGGATCGGACTGGTAGGGCAGGCGCAGCTCCATGCCCTTGACCTTCGCCAGCGCGCCGTCGAGCTCGGGCGCGGTGGAGGCGCCGGTGAGCACGCGCACGCGGAAGGCCTCGTTCGCGGCATGCGCGGCCTCCATGCGCGCGGCGAGCGCGGCGGGTACGGCCTTCGGGTACCCGGCGCCGGTGAAGCCGCTCATCGCGACGGTGTCGCCGGGATTGATGAACGCCGCAGCCTCGTCGGCGCTGCAGGTGCGGGCGGCAAGCGCCGCGTTGCGGATGCGGTCGGTCATGGAAGCCTCCTCGCCGGATTGTCGGCCGCGCGACGTCGCACCGGTGTCGTGCCCGTGCGTCACAGCATCCGCTGCAGCACGTCGTCGCGGCGCACCCAGCGGTGCCAGAGCGCGGCCAGTACGTGCAGGCCGATCACCGCGTAGAAGACATTGCCGACGACCTCGTGCGCGTCCTCGGCCGCTTCGCCCCAGCCCGTCACCGGAAACGGCGCGGGGAGCGCCCAGGCGGTGAATGGCACCGGCACCGCATGGCCCTCGGCCCAGATCGCCGCCATGCCGAGCAGCGGCTGCACGACCACGAACAGCAGCAGCGCCACGTGCACGAGCGCGGCGGACGCCGCCTGCGGGCGCGACGACGGCGCCGCCGGCGGGACGCATCGCAGCAGGTGGCCGAGCAGGCGCGGCAGGAACAGCGCGGGGAGCAGCAGACCGGATGCCACGTGCCAGTCGCCGCCGTCCTCCATGCCCTCGGCGGTGATGTAGGCCACCACCACCAGGGCGGCGCTGAGCCAATGGAGGGCGCGCATGGGCGCCGGATAACGCGCGGTAACGCGGACCATCGCTCGCTCCTGCTGCCTGGATGCGGCCATCATCGCGACGGCGGACGTGGGTGCCTTGATCCCGATCAAGCCGAAACCCGGGGAAAGTGCGGCTGCCGGTCGCGACCCGCGACGCGAGCGCCGGGGCTCAGTCGACCATCGCCGCGCGCTGGCGCGCCAGCAGCGAGGGCAGCAGCGTGTCGAAGGGCTGCGGCCGCCCACGCAGGAAACCCTGCAGCGCGACGCAGCCGTGGTCGAGCAGCCAGCGCTCCTGCTGCTCGGTTTCCACGCCTTCCGCCACGGTCCCGATGTCGAGCGACTTCGCCAGCTCGATGATCGACCGGCAGATCGCCGCGTCCAGCGCGTTGTGGTCGAGGTCCTGCACGAACGAGCGGTCGATCTTCAGGCGGTGGATCGGGAACCGCTTGAGGTAGGCGAGGCTGGAATAGCCGGTGCCGAAATCGTCGATCGAGAAGCACACGCCGAGGTCGGCCAGGCGCTTCATCAGGTCGATCGCGCGCTCGGGCGACTGCATCACCACGCTCTCGGTGAGTTCGAGTTCGAGTGCGCCGTCGGGCAGGTGGAGGTCGCGCACGAGGGCCTCGACGTCGTCGTACAGCTCCTCGGTGAACTGCGCGGCCGAGACGTTCACCGAGATGCGCACGCCCGGCAGGCCCGCCTCGACAAGGCGCACGTGGTGGCGCGCGGCCTCGGCCAGCACGCGGCGCCCGAGCTCCATGATCAGCCCGCTGTCCTCGCAGGCGCCGATGAAGTCCGCCGGCGGCAGCAGGCCGCGCTGCGGATCGCGCCAGCGCACCAGCGCCTCCAGCCCGTGCGCCTGCCCGTCGCAGCCGTACTGCGGCTGGAACAGCACGGTGAACTCGTCCTTCGCCAGGGCTTCGCGCAGCCGGCGCACCAGTTGCAGGCGCTGCGCCACGTCGGCGTCGAACTCGTTGCGGTATTCCACCGCGCGATTGCGACCGCCGAGCTTGGCCTGGTACATGGCGAGGTCCGCGTGCCGCAGCAGCGTCTGCGTGTCCTCGCCGTGCGCGGGATAACAGCAGTAGCCGATGCTCGCGCTGACCGTGTGCCGCACGTCGCCCAACATGATCGGCTCGGTTAGCGACGCCCGCATGCGGTCGACGATCTCCGACGGCTTGTCGTCGCGCTGCGGCGACGACAGGATCGCGACGAACTCGTCGCCGCCGAACCGGCTCACCGTATCGGTCTCCCGCACCGCTTCCTGCAGTCGCCGCGCGACCTCGCGCAGCAGCACGTCGCCCATGCCGTGTCCGAGGCTGTCGTTGACGAGCTTGAAGTCGTCGAGGTCCACGAACACCACCGCGGTGCCGGTGCCGTAGCGGTTGGACTGGTGCAGCGCCTGCTCGAGGCGATCCTCGAGCAGCAGGCGGTTGGGCAGGCCGGTCAGCTCGTCGTGCGTGGCGCGGTGCGCGAGCTGCTCCTCGAACTGGTGGCGCTCGCTGACGTCGTTGAGGATGCCCACGAAATGGGTCAGCGCGCCGCGGTCGTCGCGCACCGGCGCGATGTACACCTCGTTCCAGAACAGCGTGCCGTCCTTGCGGTAGTTGCGCAGCAACGTGCGCACCTCGTGCGACTCGCGAAGCGCGTTGCGGATGATGTCGATGCCGGGCTGGTCGCGGTCGTCGCGCTGCAGGAACCTGCAGTTGCGGCCGCGTACCTCGGCGAGGTCGTAGCCGGTCATGCGCAGGAACGCTGGGTTGGCGTACACCACCGGCTGGTCGGCGCTGCGCGCATCGGCGATCAGCACGCCGTTGTCGGTGGATTCCACCGCGCGCCGCAGCAGGCGCAGGCCCGCCTCGTGGCGTCTCCGCTCGGTCTCGTCGACCAGGCCACCCACCATGCGCAGCGCCTGGCCTTTCGCGCCGCGTGCGATGCGCCCGCGCTCGGCGACCTGCGCGTAACCGCCGTCACGGCGCAGCAGGCGGTAGGTCTCCTCCCATTCGTCGGCGGCGCCGGCGAGGGCGCCTTCGAGCGAGGCGATCACGCGCTCGACGTCGTCGGGATGCACCAGCGCCGCCCAGCCGGCGTGCGAGAGCTCGATGCTGCCCGGTGCATAGCCGAACATCGCATAGAACGAATCGCTCCACCACAGCGTGCCGGTCTCGAGGTCGAAGTCGTAGACGGCGTCGCTGGTGGCGCGGGCGATCATCGCGAAGCGGTCCTCGTTGCGCTCGCGTTCGGTGACGTCCTGCGCGGCGACCAGGCGCGCGATCTGCCCGTGGAACATGGTGTCGCGCACCGCCAGCGAGAGCCGCATGCGGCGGCCGTCGTGGGTGTGGCAGGTGACCACCGCCCCGTCGCGCCACGTGCCGCTCCAGCACGACGCATCGCCGTGCGGTGCCTCGTCGACCGGCAGGAAGCAGTCGAGCGCCTGCCCGACCAGCGTCCCCACCTCGTAGCCGAACAGGCGCGCGGTGGCCGCGGTGGCGGCCATCACGCGGCAGTGCTCGAGGTCGAAGATCCACATCGGCACCGGGTTGTCGTCGAACAGCGCACGGTACTGCGCCTCGACCGCGCGCAGCTGCAGCCGGATCGACTCCAGCTCGGTGACGTCCTTCATGAAGCCGAGCACGCGCCGCTCGCCGTTCTCGGTGATCAGCTCGCCGGTGGTGAGGATGCGTCGCAGCGAACCGTCATGCCGCCGCACGCGCAGCGCGATCTCGGGCGGGCGCTTGCCCTCCAGCAGCGCCTCGACACCCGCCAGCGCGGTGGGCGCATCGTCCGGATGGATCGCGGCCATCACCCGCGTGACGTCGATGCCGCGCGTCGGATCGAGCCCGAAGATGCGGTAGCTGCAGGGCGACCACCACAGCGCGTCGGTGTCCGGGCTCCAGACGTATTCGCCGATCCCCGCGATGCGCTCGACCTTCTGCAGGCGCGCGATGCGGGCGCGCATCCCGGCGAGGCGCCGCAGCAGCAGGCGCACCCGCCGCGCGCGACCGCCGATTCCCGACACGACCCCGACCATCGCCGCGAGCTTCGCGCTGGCGGACAGGAGCGTCGCACCCGACGAGGTCAGCCCGTCCATCGGCATCCGATCGGTCGAAGACGACCGATCATCCGGGTCGCGATGTCACGCCCGCGTTCACGCCGGCGGCGCAGGGCAAGCGGCCGTAGTCGCGGACGTCAGCCCAGCGTGTCGGCCGGCACGCGCACGTGGCCTTCCATCAGCACGCGCGCGCTGCGGCTCATCACGGCCTTGGTGACGGTCCAGGTCCCGTCGATGCATCGCACCTCGGCGCCGGCGCGCAGCGTGCCGGACGGATGGCCGAAGCGCACCGTGCCGCGCTCGCCGCCGCCGGCCGCCTGGTTCACCAGCGTGCCGGGGATCGCGGCGGCCGTCGCGATCGCGACCGACGCCGTGCCCATCATCGCGTGGTGCAGCTTGCCCATCGACATCGCACGCGCGAGCAGGTCGACGTCGCCCGCGGCGACCGTCCGCCCGCTCGATGCGACGTAGTCCTTCGGCGGCGCCACCCAGGCGACCTTCGGCGTGTGCTGCCGCGTGGCCGCCTGCGCCACGTCGCCGATCAGGCCCATGCGTACCGCGCCGTGCGCGCGGATCGCCTCGAGCTTCGCGAGCAGTGCGCGGTCGTCGTTGACCGCCGGCTGCAGCTCGCTGCCGTCGAAGCCGAGGTCGGCTGCGCGCAGGAAGATGGTCGGGATGCCGGCGGTGATCAGCGTGACCTCGAACGTGCCGATGCCGGGCACGTCGAGCGTGTCGACGAGGTTCCCGGTCGGGAACATCGCGCCCGCGTCGCCGTCGTCGGAGGGGTCGACGAATTCCAGCGGAATCTCCGCCGCCGGGAAGGTCACGCCGTCGAGTTCGAAGTCGCCGGTTTCCTGCACCTCGCCATCGGCCATCGGCACGTGCGCGACGATGGTCTTGCCGATGTTCGCCTGCCAGATGCGCACGACGCAGTGGCCGTCGCGCGGCACGCGGGACGGGTCGACCAGCCCGTTGGCGATCGCGAACGGGCCGACCGCCGACGACAGGTTGCCGCAGTTGCCGCTCCAGTCGACGAAGGCCGTGTCGATGGACACCTGGCCGTAGAGGTAGTCGACGTCGTGGTCCGGCACCGACGAGCGCGCGAGGATCACGCACTTGCTGGTGCTGGACGTCGCGCCGCCCATGCCGTCGGTGTGCTTGCCGTACGGGTCGGGCGAGCCGATCACGCGCATCAGCAGCGCATCGCGCACGGGGCCCGGCGCGCGCGCGGCATCGGGCAGGTCGTCGAGGCGGAAGAACACGCCCTTCGACGTGCCGCCGCGCATGTAGGTGGCGGGGATGCGGAGCTGGGGCTTGGCGGTCATGGGCGTCGAGGTCGATTCAGGCGTCGGGAATGTTCGGCTCGACCAGCATCGCGAGCTGCTCGAGCGATTCCTGCCAGCCGAGGTAGCAGAACTCGACCGGGATCGCGGCCGGAATGCCGGTCTGCACGATCGTCAGGTCGGTGCCGCACATCACCTCGCGCAGCGTGACGCTGACCTCGATGGTGCCGGGCAGCGCGGGGTCGTCGAAGCGGTCGGTGTAGCGGATCAGCCGGTCGGTCTCGAGCTCGAGGTATTCGCCGCCGAACGACTGCGCCTTGCCGGTGCCGAAGTTGGTGAACGCCATGCGGAACGTGCCGCCGACGCGCGCGTCCATGTGCTCGACGTGCGCGGTGAACCCGTGCGGCGGCAGCCACTTCGCCATCGCGCCGGGCTCGAGGAACGCGCGGTAGACCTTCGATACGGGCGCGCGCAGCACGCGGTGGAGTCGGACGGTTCCGGTATCGGTCATGGCGGGCTCCACGTGCGGGGCGGGAACGGAATCAGGCGGCGTCGCGGTTGGATTCGAGGAAGTCGTTGGCGAACCGCTGCAGCACGCCGCCGGCCTCGTAGATCGAGACCTCTTCGGCGGTATCGAGGCGGCAGGTCACCGGCACCTCGATGACGTTGCCGTCGCGACGATGGATCGCCAGCGTGAGCGTCGCGCCGGGCGTGCGCTCGCCGGTGACGTCGAACGTCTCGGTGCCGTCGATGCCGAGCGTGGTGCGCGTGGTGCCGGCCTGGAATTCCAGCGGCAGCACGCCCATGCCGATCAGGTTGGTGCGATGGATGCGCTCGAAGCCCTCGGCGACGATCGCCTCCACGCCCGCGAGCCGCACGCCCTTGGCCGCCCAGTCGCGCGAGCTGCCCTGGCCGTAGTCGGCGCCGGCGATGATGATCAGCGGCTGGCGGCGCTGCATGTAGGTCTCGATCGCTTCCCACATGCGCGTGACCGTGCCCTCGGGCTCTATCCGTGCCAGCGAGCCCTGTCGCACCGTGCCGTCCTCGTTGCGCACCATCTCGTTGAGCAGCTTCGGATTGGCGAATGTGGCGCGCTGCGCGGTGAGGTGGTCGCCGCGGTGGGTCGCGTAGGAATTGAAGTCCTCTTCCGGCACGCCCATCTTCGCGAGGTACTCGCCGGCGGCGCTGTTGCGCATGATCGCGTTCGACGGCGACAGGTGGTCGGTGGTGATGTTGTCGCCGAGCACCGCGAGCGGGCGCATGCCCGTGAGCGTGCGCTCGCCGGCCAGCGCGCCTTCCCAGTACGGCGGGCGGCGAATGTAGGTCGACATCGGGCGCCAGTCGTACAGCGGGCTCACCGCACCGCCGTGCTCGACGCGCACGTTGAACATCGGGCCGTAGACGCGGCGGAACTGCTCGGGCTTCACGTGCTCGCGCACGATCCCGTCGATCTCGGCGTCCGACGGCCACAGGTCCTTCAGCGTGATCGCATTGCCCTGCGCATCGGTGCCGAGCACATCCTTCTCGATGTCGAAGCGGATCGTGCCGGCCAGCGCATAGGCGACCACCAGCGGCGGCGAGGCGAGGAACGCCTGCTTCGCGTAGGGATGGATGCGGCCGTCGAAGTTGCGGTTGCCGCTGAGCACGGCGACGGCGTAGAGGTCGCGCTCGATGATTTCCTGCTGGATCGTCGGATCGAGCGCGCCGCTCATGCCGTTGCAGGTGGTGCAGGCGAAGCCGACGATGCCGAAGCCGAGCGCTTCCAGATGCGGCAGCAGTCCGGACTCCTCGAGATACAGCTCGACCGCCTTCGAGCCGGGCGCGAGCGAGGTCTTGACCCACGGCTTGCGCACCAGTCCGAGCTCGTGCGCCTTCTTCGCGAGCAGGCCCGCGGCTATCACGTTGCGCGGGTTCGACGTGTTCGTGCAGCTCGTGATCGCGGCGATGATCACCGCGCCGTCCGGCATCAGGCCCGCGGCTTCCTGCGCGCGAGCCGCGTCGAGGTTCTGCGCGATCCCGCGCTCCGCGAGATCGCTCGTCGGCAGGCGGCGATGCGGGTTCGACGGGCCGGCCATGTTGCGCGTCACCGTCGACAGGTCGAACGTGAGCGTGCGCTCGTACTGCGCATCGACCAGCGCATCGGCCCACAGGCCGGCGGTCTTCGCGTAGTTCTCGACCAGCGCGACCTGCTGCTCCTCGCGGCCGGTCAGGCGCAGGTAGTCGAGCGTGTTCTCGTCGATGAAGAACATCGCGGCGGTCGCGCCGTATTCCGGCGCCATGTTGGAGATCGTGGCGCGGTCGCCGAGCGTCAGCGCACGCGCGCCTTCGCCGCGGAACTCGAGATACGCACCGACGACCTTGGCCTGGCGCAGGAACTCGGTGAGCGCGAGCACGATGTCGGTGGCCGTGATGCCCGGTTGCGGACGACCGGTCAGCTCGACGCCGACGATCTCCGGCAGGCGCATCCACGAGGCACGGCCGAGCATCACGCTCTCGGCTTCGAGGCCGCCCACGCCCACCGCGATGACGCCGAGCGCGTCGACATGCGGCGTGTGCGAGTCGGTGCCCACGCAGGTGTCCGGGAACGCGACGCCGTCCTGCACGTAGACCACCGGCGACATCTTCTCCAGGTTGATCTGGTGCATGATCCCGTTGCCCGGCGGGATCACGTCGACGTTCTTGAACGCGTGCTTGGTCCACTCGATGAAGTGGAAGCGGTCCTCGTTGCGGCGTTCCTCGATCGCGCGGTTCTTGGTGAACGCATCGGGATCGAAGCCGCCGCATTCGACGGCGAGCGAGTGGTCGACGATCAGCTGCGTCGGCACCACCGGATTGATCTGCGCCGGGTCGCCACCGCGCTCGGCGATCGCATCGCGCAGGCCGGCGAGGTCGACCAGCGCGGTCTGGCCGAGGATGTCGTGGCAGACCACGCGCACCGGGAACCACGGGAAGTCGAGGTCGCGGCGGCGCTCGATCAGCTGCTCGAGATAGGCCGACAGCATCGACGGATCGGCGCGGCGCACGAGGTTCTCGGCATGCACGCGCGAGGTGTAGGGCAGCGTCGCCCAGGCGCCCGGCTTCAGCGCGTCGACGGCCTCGCGGGCGTCGAACCAGTGCAGCGGGGTGCCGGGCAGGGGCTTGCGGTGGGCGGTGTTCATCGGCGTTCGGATCCGTCGGAGCGGGCGTTCCGGCGGCCGCGAAGCGCAGGCCGCCCATCGGAACCAGGGCCGGCGCGACGCGTCGGCAGAGCCCGTCATTATCCCGCAGTTCGCCGCCCGGGGCCGCCGCGGTGGACGCGGGATTCACCCCGCGGCCGGGCGCGCGGGCGCGGCCTGCTGCGCTCGGCGACGCGGACGCGCGATCGGCCGCTGCGCTCGCGCCCCGCCGGACCCGAGGCCGTCAGCGGCGCTTCGTGCGGCCGTCCGCCGCCATGACGGTCCGGAAGAACGCCGTGGAACGGTCCTGCAGGGCGCGGCGGTCGTGGCCGACGCCCGGCACCCGTTCGAAACGGGCCCGGCTTCCGGCGCTGCGGTACAGCTGTTCGGCCGCGGGCCAGCGTGCGAGCGGCGTCCCGCCATAGCGACGGGAGACCCGTGCGGCCATCGCCGGGTCCCAGCCGTCCTCGAAATCGAGCGAGTCGTTGTCGTCCGCATCGCCCATGTAGATCAGCTGCGGGATCCGTCGGAAGGACGCGGCGTCGAACGGGTGGCCGGTGAGCGCCGGCAGGTCGGCGATGCCGGCCGGATACGCGAGCACGTCGCCGCCCGCACGCGCGATCGGCGCGATCGGCCAGCCGCCGGGCGAGCCGACGGTCGCGGCGCGCACGCGGCCGGGATGCAGCACGGCGAAGCGGTTGGCGAACATGCCGCTCGCGGAGAAGCCCTGCACGAGCACGCGCGCATCGAGTCGGATGCCGTCCGACGCCAGGCGGCGGCGCGCATCGTCGATCATCGCGACGATCTGAAGGTCCGGCCTGGCGAGCACGGGCTCGCGCGTCGTCAGGCTGTCCCGGTCCAGCGCGTGCGTGTAGACGCGCCATTGGCTGGCCATGCGCGGAAATGCCGGCACGAGCAGGGGCGTGCCCAGCGTGTCGGCGATGCGCCGGCGCTCGAAGCCCGTCCACCATGCGTCGCGTTCGTGGACCGCCACGTCATCCGACGTGCGGCCCGAATTGTTGGGCTGCACGAGCAGCATGCCGACGCCCTTCGCGTCGAGCGCGATCCGTGGCGGCACGTACAGGAAATAGCCGGAGTGGAATCCCGCGACGGGGTCGGCGGCAACGTGGCGCACGCGCGCGACGTACGGACCGAGCAGCAGGGCCGCCGCGACGGCGGCGACCACCGCCAGGCCGGCGAGCGATTTCAGGGCGAACCGGAGGGGGCGTCGCATGGCGATGGCCGGCGGGACGGGAACGCCAGCATGTCAGGGCGAAGCAACGACGGCTGCCCCCTCTGCGACAGGCCCGCGCATCCACCGATGAAGCTCGAAAAAAAGGGACGGAAGCAGGCTTCCGTCCCTTCCCCCGGTCGCCGGTCGACGAAGCCCGGCCACCCGAAACGCGATGCCGTTACGGCATCAGCACGGTGTCGACGACGTGGATCACGCCGTTCTTCTGCATGACGTCGGCGGTAGTGACGTGCGACATGCCGCCCTTGGCATCGGTGAGCACGATGCCGCCCTTGCCGTCGTCCTTCGCGGTGAGCGTCCCGCCCTGCACCGTCTTGAGCGTGGCGCTGCCGTTGCCGGCGGCGATCTGCTGCTTGAGCGCGGCGCCGTCGACCTTGCCGGGCACCACGTGGTAGGTCAGCACCTTGGTCAGGTCGGCCTTCATGTCGGGCTTGAGCAGCGAGTCGACGGTGCCCTTGGGCAGCTTCTCGAACGCGGCATTGGTGGGCGCGAACACGGTGAACGGGCCGGCGCCCTTGAGCGTGTCGACCAGGCCGGCGGCCTTGACCGCCGCGACCAGCGTGGTGTGGTCCTTCGAATTGACCGCGTTGTCGATGATGTCCTTGTCCGCGTACATCGGCGCGCCGCCGACCATCGGGTTGGACGGGGCCATCGCGGCGTCGGCCGAGGTGTCGGCCGCGGCAGGCTCGGCGGGCGGCATCGCATCGGCGGGGGCCTCGGCCGCGGGCGCCGGCGTCTCGGCGGTGGTGTCGGTGGCGGGCTTGCTGCAGGCCGCGAGCGAGACGGCGGACATCAGGGCGAGCGCGAGCAGGGTGTGCTTCATGGCGGTTCTCCGCAGGGGTGGAGGGTCGGCCGGGTGGCCGTGCTCTCCTCTTACGGGCGTTCGCGCGCGCCGGATGCAGCGCCGCGCGGCGTCAGGCGCCGGCGTCGCGCAGGATGCGGGTGGCGAGGCGGTCGGCGATCGCGTTGAGCTGCGGATCGCGCGGGCTGACGTGCGCCGGGCCGAAGCGCGCGATCGCGGCCTTCGTCAGCTGGCGGCGGCGCTGCTCCAGCGCCTTGGTCTGCTGGTCGACCTGCGCGCGGCTGAGCCTGCCGTCGGCCATCTTCGAGAACACCGCGGCGGTCTCGGTGTAGTAGCCGGCCATGGGCTCCCACGCGGCCTCGCGGCAGACGCGTGCCAGGCCCTGGTAGGCCTTGGCCACCGTGCGCAGGCTGGCGACCGCCTGCTGCGGCGAGTTCTGCGGCAGCGCGTTGAGGCGCTTCTCCACGCGGCCGGCGACCATCAGCGCGACGGCCTGGCGCTGCGCCGCGGGCATCACGCCGGGCGCGGCGGCCTTGGGCTTCGCCGGCGGCGCGGCGTCGGCCACGGGCACGGCGAACGCCGCGAACAGGACGGAGGCAAGCAGGAACGAAAGGCGCATCGGAAGGCCGTGGAGCGGAAGAGCCGGCATCGTACGCAGGCCGACGTGAGCGCCCGCGATACGGGCGTCAGCGATAACCGGCGGCCTGCAGTTCGAACAGCTCGGCGTAGCGCCCGCGCTGCGCCATCAGCTGGTCGTGCGTCCCCGAGGCCTCCACCTTGCCGCCTCCCAACACCAGGATGCGGTCGGCCATGCGCACGCTGGAGAAGCGATGCGAGATCAGCACCGCGGTGCGGCCCTCGCTCAGCTCCTTGAAGCGCTGGAACACCTCGAACTCCGCGCGTGCGTCGAGCGCGGCGGTGGGCTCGTCGAGGATCATCACTTGCGCGTCGCGCATGTAGGCACGCGCGATCGCGATCTTCTGCCACTGCCCGCCGGACAGGTCGACGCCGGTGTTGAAGCGGCGCCCGATCATCTGGTCGTACTTCAGCGGCAGCGCCTCGATCACCTCGTCGGCGAGCGCGCGGCGCGCGGCCTCGTGGATGCGCGCCTCGTCATTCATCGCCTCGAGCCGGCCGACGCCGATGTTCTCGCGCGCGGTGAGGTGGTAGCGCACGAAGTCCTGGAAGATCACGCCGACGTTCCCGCGCAGGTCGTCGAGGTCGTAGTCGCGCAGGTCGCGGCCGTCGAGCAGGATGCGCCCCTCGTCGGGGTCGTAGAGGCGCGCGAGCAGCTTGACCAGCGTGGTCTTGCCCGCGCCGTTCTCGCCGACCAGCGCCAGCACTTCGCCGGCACGCAGTTCGAACTCGAGGCCGCGCAGCGCCCAGCGCTCGGCATCGGGATAGCGGAAGCCCACGTTCTCGAACACGAAGCCGCGCTCGATCGGCCGCGGCACCGGCGATGCGTCCGGCCTCGAAGTGATCTCCGGCTCGATCTCGAAGAACGAGAACAGGTCGTCGAGGTAGAGCGCCTGGCCGGCCACCTGCGAGAACCCGATCAGCAGGCCTTCGAGCAGCTGGCGCAGGCGCCGGAAACTGCCGGCGAGGAAGGTGAGGTCGCCGATGCTGAAATCGCCCTTCACCGTGCGCCAGATGATGTAGGCGTAGGCGACGTAGTAGCCGAGCGTGCCGAGCGCGGCGAGCACCGTGCCCCACACCGCGCGACGCCGCGCCAGCGCGCGGTTGGCCGCATAGAACCTGTCGGCCAGCGTGCGGAACCGGTCGATCAGGAAGCGGTGCAGCCCGAAGATCTTGATCTCCTTCGCCGTCTCCACGCTGGCGCCGGTCTGGCGCAGGTATTCGAGCTGGCGGCGCTCGGGCGTCCACTGGAAATTGATCGCGTAGCCCACCGCGTTGAAGTGAGATTCGCCGATGAACGCGGGCACCAGCGCGATCGCGAGCAGCAGCATCAGCCACGGCGCGTATGCGACGAGGCCGATCGCGAAGCTCACCACGGTGATCGCGTCCTGCGCCTGCCCGAACAGCTGGCCGAGCAGGTTCATGCGGCCCATGGTCTGGCGACGCGCGCGGTCGAGGCGGTCCTGCAGGTCGGGATCCTCGAAGTCCTCGAGGTCCAGCGTCGCCGCATGCTCCATCAGCCGGATGCTGGTGGCGTTGGTGAACAGTTCCGACAGCAGCGAATCGGCGTAACTCGCCGCGCGCGCCAGCAGGTCCGACAACACGGCGAGCCCGAACTCGATCAGCACCAGGAGCATCAGCGGATGCAGCGCGCCGCTGTCCCACAGCGCGGCGAGGTCGGTCTGCGCGCCGGCGCCGCCCATCAGGCGAACCGCCTCGTCGATGATCAGCTTGCCGACGTAGAGCAGCGCGACCGGCGTGAGCGCCTGCACGAGGCGCAACACCAGGCTCGCGATCGCCAGCTTGGGGCTGGTCTGCCACACCTGGCGCAGGAACGGGCGCAGGTTGCGCAGGGCATCGAGGCGTTCGCGCAGCGGGAGCGCGGGGCGGGAAGGCGGTGGCATCGACGCATTCTCGCCACGCGGCGTGAAGCGGGCTTCAGGCCGCGTGCACGCGCCACAGTGCGTACGCGACGAGCGCCACGCCGAGGACCAGCAGCGAGGGCGCCGCGATGCGCAGGTCGGTCCGCGACGGCAGCGCCGCCGACAGCAGCGTCCCGGCGATCCAGGCGTGCAGCGCGAGCCACGCGCCGCGCGCATCGGCCACGAGCCATGCGATCCAGGCGAGCGACGCGGGCAGCAGCATCAGCGGCGCCAGCGCGATGGGCCCGGCACGCCACCACGGCGCGCGGAACGCCACCGAGCCCAGGCGCCAGCCCTGCGCGTTGCGTTCCGGCCACAGCGTCGGCAGCCGCGGATCGCCGCGCAGGACCCACGCGACACCGTAGTGCGCGAGTTCGTGCGCGAGCGTGCCGGGCAGCGCGAGCATCGCGTACGCCCACATGCCCAGGCGCCGCGCGAGGCGCTGCAGCACCAGCGCCGCCAGCACGGCAAGCCAGGCGCGCGTCGGCACGGCGACGAGTGCGGTGTGCAGGCGATCGATCCAGTCGGGCATGCCGCCAGTATGCGCAGGCGGCGATGCGTCGCACGCCCGGCGCTATTCGGCCGCGCGCAGCGGTTCGCGGCCGTCGAGCGATTTGGGCGACAGCCCGAGCGCCGAGCGGTAGCGCGCGTACAGCGCCTCCACCTTGGCGATGTACTGCTGCGTTTCGCGATAGGGCGGTACGCCGCCGTAACGGGCCACCACGCCCGCGCCGGCGTTGTACGCGGCCGCGACGAGGCGCAGGTCGCCGCGGTAGCGTTTGGCGAGCTGGCGGATCAGCCGCGCCGCGCCATCGATGGACTGGTCGGGCGAGGTCGGATCGCCGACACCGATGTCGCGCGCGGTCGCCGGCATCAGCTGCATCACGCCGACCGCGCCCTTGGGCGACACCGCGGTCGCGTCGAAGCCGCTCTCGGCATGCGCGATCGCGCGCAGGTAGGCATCGTCCACGCCGGTCTTCTTGGACGCCGCCTTGAACTGCTTCGCGAAACGGTCGATGCGCGGCTTGCCGACCTGGCCGAGCCCGACATGCGCGGGCTCGCCGGGCGGCGTCTCCACCGTGAACGACAGCACCTTCGTCGCACCCGGCAGCTTGCGCGTGCCGTAGACCGTGACGCCGTCCTGCTGGCGCTCGTAGAGGTTGCCCTTCACCACGCCGAGCGCGCCCCAGAGGTTGGGTACCTTGCCGGGGTCGTCCTTGAACGTCTTCTTCTCGCAGCGCGAGCCGGGCTCCGGCGCGGTGGACAGGCTGACCGTCCCGTCGCGCACGCAGCGGTACACCGTGCGCGCCTCGGCCGCCCCGGCGGGCAGCAGGCAGGCGAGCAACAGCACGGGCAGGAGGCGGCGCGACATGGCGCGCAGGATAGGCCGGGCGCATTAACGCAGGATGTGCCCGAGGTCAGGGGCCGTTCCGACCTGCGGCCTGTACCGCCGCTTGCGCCGCGCCCTAGACTCGGCCGTCCACGGCCGCCGGTGATCCGCATGAAGCCCTGTCTCGCGCCCCTGTCCGCCGCGCTGCTCGGCGCCGGCCTGCTGGTGACCGGCCTCGCCGCCACGTTCGCCGGCCATGCGCAGGCGCCAGCCCCGGTCCAACCGGTGGTCCTCAAGGCCGCGCACCTGTTCGACGGTCGAAGCGGCCGCATGGTCGAGCCAGGCACGGTCGTGGTGCAGGGCGAGCGCATCGTGGCGGTGGGCGCAAACGCGCGCGTGCCCGACGGCGCACGGATGATCGACCTCGGCGACGCCACGCTGCTGCCCGGCTTCATCGACGCGCATACGCACATCGCCGACGACCACGACGACGACTGGGCCGCCGGCATCTACAACGCGATGCTGCGCTTTCCCGCCGAGCAGGCCTTCCATGCGCAGCGCAATGCGAAGGTGACGCTGGACGCCGGCTTCACCACGATCCGCGTGCTGGGCGCCGGCGACTTCATCGACGTCGCGCTGCGCAACGCGATCGATGCCGGCTACGCGACGGGGCCGCGCATGATCGTCGCCGGGCACGCGATCGGCTCCACCGGCGGGCACTGCGACAGCGCGCCGTACCCGGTCACGCGTGTGGTCCCGTCGACGCCGATGGAAGGCGTCTGCAACGGGGCCGAGCAATGCCGCGAGGCCACCCGCCTGCAGATGAAGTACGGCGCGGACGTGATCAAGATCTGCGCCTCCGGCGGCGTGCTCAGCGAGTCCGATCCCGTGGACGTGCCGCAGCTCACGCCCGACGAGCTGAAGGCGATCGTGTCGGAAGCGCATACCTGGGGCCGCAAGGTGGCCGCGCATGCGCATGGCGACCGCGCCGCGCGGCTGGCGATCGACGCCGGCGTCGACTCGATCGAGCACGGCAGCTTTCTCACCGCGGAAACGCTGCAGCTGATGAAGAAGAAGGGCGTGTACCTCGTGCCGACGCGCACCACGCTGCTGTGGACGGAGTCCAAGCTTGCGGGCTACCCGCCCAAGATCGCCGGCAAGGCGCATGCGGCGTACACCTCGCACGAGGCGATGCTGCGCAACGCGATCCGCATCGGCACGCCGATCGCGCTCGGCACCGACGCCGCCGTGTTCCCGCACGGCCTCAACGGCCGCGAGTTCGGCGACTACGTCGACGTCGGCATGTCGCCCGCGGCCGCACTCATGACCAGCAGCATCGGCGCCGCCACGCTGCTGGGCGTGGAGAAGGACACCGGGACGCTCGAGGCCGGCAAGGCCGCCGACGTGGTGGCCGTGCCCGGCAACGTGCTCACCGACATCCGCGCCACCGAGCGCCCGGTGCTGGTGATGAAGCAGGGCCGGCTGGTGCGCGGCGGCGAGTGATCCGCGTCAGTCGCCGCGCGAGGTGCCGCGGCGGTCGCGATCCTCGTCGTGCTTGCGGCGTGCGATCGAATCGTCGTAGCCGCCCGCGACGCCCTTGCTGTCGCGGTCGCGCTGGTGGTCGCCGACGAATTCACCGCCGGACTGCAGGTCGACGTCGTGCAGCGCGTTGTCGATCGACCGGGCTTCGCCGGGGCCGGACAGCGGTTCGCGGCGCGCGCTGGCGCGGCCGGTATCGGAGCTCGAGGACAGGGGGTCGCGGTTCATGGTCGGTCTCGCGGTGGACGTGGCTCCACGCTCGCGCCTGCGGCGTAAGAGGCCCGCGAGCGCGGGGTGGTCGGCCCGTTAACCGACGCCGCCGCGTGACGATCGCTTCACCACGCTGACTCGCGCGCCGGCCCGTCCGGCGCGCTCCACCGCTTGTTCAGCCAGCGCGGGCTAGCGTTGTCCACATCCACGAGGAGACACGACCATGAAGCGTATCCATCTCGCCGCCGCCATCGCCGCCCTCATGCTCGCCGGCCCGGCCTTCGCCGACGGCCATGGGCACGGCAAGGGCCACGGCAAGTCGCACGGCGACCACGACCGCGTGGTGATGCGCCACGATCGCGATGACGACCGTTACGACCGCTACGAGCGTCGCGACTGGAAGGCCGAGGGCCGCCACGACAATGGCCTGCACCGGGGCCAGTACAAGCACTGGGCGCGTGGTGAGCGCCTGCCGCGGACCTACGTCGTGCAGCGCTACTACGTGCAGGACTATCGCGACTACGGCCTTGGCGCGCCGCCGCCGGGCCTGGTCTGGGTCCGCCCGTACGAGCAGGACCGCACGTTCTACCTGGTGCAGGTGGCGACCGGCCTGATCTCGCAGATCTTCGGCCGCTGATCCCACACCGTTCCGAATCGGAGCCCCGCATCGCGGGGCTTCTTTTTTTGGCTCAGCCGCCGAGCCGGTCGGTGGTCGAGCACTGCGGCTCGTCGCCCGCGCGTGCGACCACGCAGAGCCGGAACCCGCGCGCCCCGCGGATGTGCTGCGACGCGCCGGCCGCGACGTCGTAGCGCGCGACGCGGCCCGCACAGGCGGTGTCCACCTCGCAGCCGCGTGGCAGCAGGCTGGAGTGGCAGGCGCCGCTGTCGCTGCGCAGGCAGTCCAGCCGCGCCTGCCCGTCGCGCATCGAAGCGCGGCTGAGCAGCACGTCCTGGCCCGACACGACGATGCGATGCACCACCTCGTCGCGACCGCCGTCGCAGCCGAAAAGCGCGCCGAGCAGGGAAAGGATCACGATCAGCTTGTCCATGGCGAAGCTCCTTCGGTCACATGTGCCGGAACAGCGCCATGAAGGGCGCGCTCACGGTGAGGGTTTCGGGGCGACCGCGCAGGCGCACCGTGCCGCGTCCGGTGTCGTCGCGGGTGATGCCCGCGATCGCGCGCAGGTTGACGATGGTCGAGCGGTGGATCTGCTTGAACGCCTGCGGATCGAGCCGCGCGAGCAGGTCGCGGATCGATGTGCGCAGCAGCGCCTCGCCGTCGGCGGTGACCACCGTCGTGTACTTGTGGTCGGCGCGGAAGTACGCGACCTCGTCGACGAGGATCAGCCGCGTCTCGCGGCCGGTGCCGGCGGTGAGCCAGGTCAGCGGCTCGGGCGCCGACGCCGCGCGCGGCAGCGCGGTGCCGAGCTGCGCGAGCAGCGCCGACAGCGCCTCGTCGCGGCCGTCGCCCAGGCGCGACTGCACGCGCCGCACGGTGGCCGCCAGGCGGTCGCCGGCGACCGGCTTGAGCAGGTAGTCGATCGCGCCGCGTTCGAAGGCGTCGATCGCGTACTGGTCGTAGGCGGTGACGAACACGATCTGCGTGCGCGGGCTGGATTCGGCCGCGGCCTGCGCGACCTCCAGGCCGGTCAGGCCCGGCATGCGGATGTCGAGGAAGGCGACGTCCGGGCGATGCTCGGCGAGCGCCTCCAGCGCGTCGGCGCCATCCTCGCATTCGGCGACGATCCGCAGCGTCGGCCATGCGCGCGTGAGCTCGGCGACTAGGGCCTCGCGCAGCAGCGGCTCGTCCTCGGCGACGACGCAGGTAGCGACGGTCTCAGCCATGGCGGGCAGTCTCCATCGCGGCCGGCACGCTGATGGTCGCGGCGACGCCGGCCGGGAAGTTCGCCACCACCGCCAGCGCCGCGGCGCCGTCGTACACCAGCCGCAGGCGTTCGCGCACATTCTTCAGCCCGATGCCGGTACCGCTGTTCTTGGCGTTGAAGCCGTCGCCGTCGTCGGCCACGGTGATCGCGACCTGGTCGTCGCTGCGCCGTGCGCGGATCCACACGGTGCCGCCGCCGGTGCGCGGCTCCAGCCCGTGCTTGATCGCGTTCTCGACCAGCGTCTGCAGCATCATCGGCGGCATCGGCGTGGTGCGCAGCGGTTCGGGCACGTCGACCTGCACGTCGAGGCGGCTGCCCATGCGCACCTTCATGATCTCGAGGTAGGCCAGCGCGCGTTCGAGTTCGGCGCCGAGCGTCGATAACTCGTCCTCCGTGCGCGGCAGCGAGTGGCGAAGGTACTGGATGAGGTGGCCGAGCATCTCCTCGGCGCGCGGCGGATCGCTGCGCGTGAGCAACTGCGCGCTGGCCAGCGTGTTGTAGAGGAAGTGCGGCTCCACCTGCGCGTGCAGCAGGTTGAGGCGCGCGACGGTGAGCTCCTTCTCGGTCGCCGTCTGCGCCGCCGCCTGCGTCTCGCCGCGACGCTTCTCCGCGACGCGACGGGTGATCGCGCGGCCCACGGCTTCGGCGTTCTCGAGGTTGGTGCCGTCGTCGACGAGGAACCAGTCGCTCCACGCGCCGACTTCCGGCTCGCAGATCAGCGTGACGCTGCCGCTGTCCTGCGTCGGCGTGACGGTGGCGAGGATCCGGTTGTGCTGCAGCCCGAAGCCCGACAGCGGATTCCAGCGGCCCAGCGGGTTCTCGCCGTAGGTGGCCGGCCGGCGCAGCCGCGCGCGGATCTGCAGGCTGTCGCGCGCGCTGCGCACCGATTCGATGTCGGGCAACTCGCGGATCGCGGCGTCGAGCAGGTCGAAGGCCTCGCCGGCCTCGAACGGGATCTCGATCTGGCGGCGATGGCGGTTGCCGAGCGCGCCGCGGTCGACGTGGCCGGCGATCAGGCGCACGCGCCGCAGGTGCGACAGCGCACCGGCCACCACCAGCGCGGCGACCGTGAGATCGAACAGGACGGCGGGCGCTTCCCACTGCCCGATCACAGGAATGCCCGAATACAGCCCGGTCAGCAGCAGGAGCAGCAGGAACCAGGCGAGGGCGATGCGCAGCAGGAAAACGAGGCTCTTGAACACGGGGCGGGTCCATCGGGGCGATGCGCCGACGATAGTGACGCGTCCGCGCCCGTCCATGGCGATGCGACGAAGGCCGGCGATGGCGGTGCGACCCGGGGAAATCGCGGAATCGCACGCGGCCAGGTCACGCGGCCGCGTGGCCCGATGCGCGGGGGCCGGCTCGACGGCGCCTTCTCGCGCGCGGGGCGACACTGCGCGCATGCCCGCCTTCCCGCGTCCCGCTCCGCTGCTGCTCGCCGTCGCGCTCGCGCTGTCGCCCGCGAGCGGCGAGGCCAAGCGCCACGGGCACGGCCACCACGGCCACCACGGCCACCGGGGCTGGATGCATGCGCGGATCGCGGTGGTGCGCGGCTGGTTCCACCGCGCCGCGCCCGAGACACGGTCGCGGGCCACGCGCGCCGCCGCCGACCGATCGGAATCGGCGGCGCGTCGTCGCGTCGAAGAACAGGCGGCGCTGGCGGCGCGTCGGCGGAGCGAGGTCGCCGCCTACCTGCGCGACCATCCCGCCTTCGCATCGGCCGAGTAGGCGCGACGCTGGTCTAAGTAAACGTAAGAGGAA
This sequence comes from Cognatilysobacter segetis, assembly GCF_004359965.1. Lineage (GTDB taxonomy): Bacteria > Pseudomonadota > Gammaproteobacteria > Xanthomonadales > Xanthomonadaceae > Cognatilysobacter > Cognatilysobacter segetis. The sequence continues at coordinate 30,564 of NZ_SMRQ01000023.1, forward strand.
CGCGCGACGCCGTGCGTCGACGCGTGGATGCCGGCTGCGGTCAGGCGGCGCGGGCGCTGCCGGCGATCGGACCCAGCGGCGGCAGCGTCGCCTCGTCGGGCCGCTGCGTCAGGTTGCGCAGGCTCAGCACGCGGCCTTCGCGCGTGATCGCCGCATAGCCGGTGTCGTCGTGCTGCACGAATGCGCTCGCCGGCTCGCCCCGTAGGAACAGCAGCCGCCAACCGGTGCTCTCGAGCCAGGCGAGCTTGGCGCGCTGCGTGAGCGTGAGCCGTCGTCGCAACTCGGCGTCGGGAAGCGGGCGGCAGCGTCGACGGTCATAGATCAGCATGGGGGCTCCAGGCGCACGAAAGCCGTGACAACGTCGTGCAGATGCCGTTGCCATCGCGTGAATCGAACGGCGTGGATGTATGCCACGCGTCGGCGCGCCGTCGAGCCGATTGCGCCCTGACGGCCGCTTGCGGGCATCAACGGCCGCTCTCGCCCGATCGGCGGCGGTACGACCCGCCGACGCGCGCGTCGGATGCTGCGGGTGCAGCGAAGGCCTGCGATCAGGGCGCGGCGGCCGCCACGCGCCAGACGGTATTGCCGACGTCGTCGGCGACGAGCAGCGCACCGTCGCGCGCGATTTCGACGCCGACCGGACGGCCGCGTGCGTTTCCTGCCGCATCGAGGAAGCCCGCCAGCACCTCGCGCGGCGGCGCCGAAGGCCGGCCGTCCGCGAACGGCACCAGCACGACGCGGTAGCCCGCGAGCGGCTTGCGGTTCCACGAACCGTGCAGCGCGACGAACGCGCCATCGCCGAGCGCCGCGCGCAGCCGCGGCGACGTATTGAACGCGAGGCCGAGCGGCGCGACGTGGTTGCCCAGCCCGTAGTCGGGCACCCGCGCGGCCGCCACGCGCGCAGGATCCTGCGGCTTCACGCGCGGGTCGACGTGCGCGCCCCAGTAGCTGAAGGGCCAGCCGTAGAACGCGCCGCGCTCGACGTGGGTGAGGTAGTCGGGCACCAGGTCGTCGCCGAGCTCGTCGCGCTCGTTGACCACCGCCCAGAGCGTGGACGTGCCGGGCTGCCAGGCCAAGCCGACCGGATTGCGCAGCCCGTCCGCGTAGATCGCGATGGTGCGGCGCGCGGGGTCGATCTCGAGGATCGCCGCGCGCGAGGCCTCGACGGCGAGCCCGTTCTCGCCCGCATTGCTGTTGGAACCCACGCCGACATAGAGCCTGCCGCCGTCCGGCGAGGCGAGCAGGCTCTTGGTCCAGTGATGGTTGAACCGGCCGGTCGCCCCGGGCAGGTCGACGACGATCTCCGGCGCCGCGTCGATCCGCATTGCACCGGCGGTGTACGGCACGCGCAGCAGGCGGTCGGTATCGGCGATGTACAGCGTGTCGCCGACGAGCGCCATGCCGAACGGGGAGTGCAGGCCGGTCATGAAGTCGCTGCGCGTCTCGGCGACCCCGTCGCCGTCGGCGTCGCGCAGCAGCACGATGCGGTCCGGGCTCGGTACGCCGGCGCCGGCGCGCGTCATCACCGCCTTCATCGCCCAGCCCTTGAGCCCGCGGATGCCGCTCTTGCCAGGCGGCGCGTTGCTCTCCGCGACCAGTACGTCGCCGTTGGGCAGTACGTGCAGCCAGCGCGGATGGTCGAGCCCGGTCGCGAACGGACGGACCGTGAGGCCGGCGGCCGGCTGTGGTTGGGCGCCCGCGGGCCAGTGCACCGCCGGCGCGATGTCCACGCGCGGAATCAGGCGATGCGCGGGCGGCGGCAGTGTCGGCGACGGCCCCACCCCCGCCTCCCACGCGTCCGCCCTCGCCAGGCCCAGGGCGGCGGCGATCAGCAGGGACAGGACGGCTCGACGGCGCATCGCGGCGGCTCCGGCAGCGGAACCGCAGCCTCGCGCGCCGGTTGTCGCGGCGCCGCGAAGCCGGTTCCGGGGTCGCCCGCTGGGGCGCCAGGGCGCTTCGTCACAGCCGCTTAGCAGGGGTCGCGGCAGCCTGTCCGCATGCAATATTTCGCCTTTGTCGAGCGCGACGCCCACCGCCGATACTCGATCACGCTGCCGGACTTTCCGGGCTGCGTCACCGAAGCCACGAGCCTGGCCGGCATCACCGATGCGGCGCAGCAGGCCGTGTCCGTGCACCTCGCGAGCTGCGTGACGCCACTGAGCAAGCCGCTGCGCGCGGAAATGCTGCCGCCGTCGTTCGAGACCCGCGAGGGCTACTGGATGCTGGTCGACATGGCGCCGGTGATCGCGAGCTATCCGCCCGGCGTGGGCTGGTAGTCAGGCCAGCGCCAAGGGCGGGGCTGCGCGCGGTTCCGGCGCGACCGAGCCCGGCCGCCGGCGCACCTCGCGAAGCAGGGTTTCGAGACTGCGTTCGACACGGTCCTCCGCCACCTCGCCGGTGGCCGTCATCGCCTCGATGCGGTTGAGCCGGAACTGCCGGAACGCGGCGCGCAGCCGGCACCAGCCGCCGAGCGTCCACGAACCGCCCCAGAACACGATGCACAGCGGCTCGACGTCGCGGGTCGTCACCGTGTCCGCCGCATCGCGGTAATCGAGCCGCAGCACGCGGCGCGCGCCGATCGCCTCGTTGAGCGCGTCCAGCAGCGCACCGAACTCGCGCGTGGATTCGCCGCGGCAATCGGGCGCGAGGATCGCGGTGCGGTCGCCGAGTGCGCGGATGCGTTCCGGCACCGCGGCCTCGATCTTCACCAGCGCGCGCGCCGCGCTCTCGCTGAGGCGATTGCCCGCGAACGCACGCGCGAAGCGGATGCCGACGACGACCGCCTCGATCTCCTCGGCATCGAACATCAGCGGCGGGATCTCCGCGCCATGGCGCAGCACGTAGCCGACGCCCGCCTCGCCTTCGATCGGCACGCCCGATCGCTGCAAGTCGGCGACGTCGCGGTAGACGGTGCGCAGCGACACACCGAGCGTGGCGGCGAGGTCGCGCGCGAGCACGGCGCGGCGGCGGCCACGCAGCGCGTTGACGAGCAGGAACAGGCGGTCGGCGCGGCGCATACACCGATTGTAGCCACGCGGCGGCATGGCTCCGCCGCGTGGCGGCCGGTTCACGCCGCGACGCCGGCCTCGGCCTCGCGTGCCTGCGCCGCCGCGTACTCGGCATCGAGCGCGGATGCCCGCTGTACGGCCGGATGCGCGCAGACGCGCTCGACGTAGTCGCGGAACACCGGCTCGTCGGGCACCAGGCCGAAGGCGAGCGTCCAGCGCAGCGCCACGCCCCAGAGCACGTCGGCGATGGTGAAGCGTTCGCCGAACAGGTACGGCCCTTCGCGCAGCTGGTCGGCGAGCGTGCGGATCACGGTGTCGTAGTCGCCGTACGGCGAGCCCATCGCGGGCGCCGCATCGCGCTTGAGCGAGCGGTCCACCACCGCCGGCTCGAAACTCGCCGCGTAGAACACCGACCAGCGCAGGTAGGGCCCGCGCAACGGGTCCTCGATCGCCGGCGTCAGGCCGGCTTCGGGATACAGGTCGGCGAGGTAGAGCATCACCGCGACCTGCTCGGTCACCACGGCATCGCCGTGGCGGAGCGCCGGCACCTTGCCCATCGGGTTGACCGCGAGGTACTCCGGCGCGCGCTGCGTGCCGGCCGGGAGGTCGAGCATGTGGATGTCGTACTCGGCGCCGAGCGCCTCGAGCACGGCCAGTGCGCAGGACGCCCGCGAATGCGGGGCGTAGTAGAAGGTGATCCGTCGCGACATGCAGGTGTCCTCCGTGTGGGGCGCCGGGTTGGCGACGCCAGTCTCGGGGGACCCTGCTGACAGCGTGGTGTCAGTAGCGTGGTCTCAGGCCACCTGGCGCGCCGGCGCGTTGCCCCGCAGTGCCGCCACCGCTTCGCGGAACGTATCGACACGGAACGGCTTGCCGCAGACCGGAACCGCGGCGAAACGCTCGGGCAGGCAGGCGCGCTCGTTCGCGGTCGCGAAGAAGAACGGGATGCCGCGCGCGAGCAGCGCATCGGCGACGGGATAGGCGACTTCGCGACCGAGGTTGACGTCGAGCACGGCGCCGTCGATCTCCGGCACGCGCTCGACCAGCGCGAGCGCGTCCTCCACGGTGGCCACCGGGCCGACGACCACGGCGCCGAGGTCGGCGAGTGCGTCGGACAGGCCCAGCGCGAGCACGTATTCGTCCTCCACCAGCAGAAGTTTCAGACCTTCGATTCCGTCCATTTCCTGCATCGGTTCCGCCCCGGCGGGCGACGCGCAGAGCTTGCGCGGCGGCACGTGGCGCCCGCGCGAAAACCCGGGCGACCGTAACGGCGTTCGCTGACGCGTTCAGAGACCGTGCGACGCCAGCGATGCCATCGCGCGCTCACGGTCGCCGTCGTCGAACGGCATGACCCGCAGCGATGCGAGCGGCAGCGCGTCGAGGCAACGCGCATTGACGCTGTAGCCGTCGGGGTGGCTGCGCGGCACGTAGAAGCTCTTGATGCCGCAGTGACGGCAGAACAGGTGGTGAGCGGTGCCGGTGTTGAAGCGGTAGTCGGTCAGCGCGTCGGCGCCCTGCAGCAGGCGGAAACGCGCGGCCGGCACGATGAGGTGCAGGAAGCCCGTCATGCGGCAGATCGAGCAGTTGCAGTCGAGGACCTCCGGCGCGGCCGGTGCGTCGACCTCGAAGCGGACCCGGCCGCAGTGGCAGCCGCCGGCGTGCGTGTGCAGCTCATCCATTTCCAGCCTCCGTATCGAGGCCGGCGGCAGCGAGCTGGTCGCGCAATGGCTGCAGCGCATCGCCATAGCGTCGCCAGCGCCCGATCGACCGGTCGTTCAGCGGCTCGCGCACCTGTGCGGCGCTCGCGGTCGGCACGGCGCCGTCGGCGGAGGAAAAGTCGAGGCAGTCCGGGTGCCAGGCGAGCCCGCAGAACTCGAGCATGCGCCGCACCCACGCCTCCGGATCGGCGACGAGATGCTCGTACGGCACGTCGAGCACGCGTCCGGGCAGTGCGGCGTGCCAGAACGCCATCAGGCGTTCGAAGCCGATCACATGCGCGCCGGTGTCCAGCAGGTCGAACGAGTACCCGTGATACGGCGATTCCGGCGCGAACAGCTGGCGGAAATTCGACAGCGCCGCGTCCATCGGCTGGCGCCGCAGGCAGAGGATCCGCGCGTCGGGCAGCGCGCGCGCGATGAAGCCGGCGAACAGGAAGTTGTGCGGCAATTTGTCCACGAGGCGGGGTCGGCCGCCGGCGAGCGCGCGCGTGGCATCGAGATAGTCCTGGCCGACGCGCGACCAGTCGTCGATGCGCGCCGCGCCGTCGATCAATTCCGCCAGCGAGCGCGGGGCGCCGCCCGCCGCGCGTTGCAGCGCCGCGCCGAAATGGCCGAGCTCGCCGCCCGAGGCGACGTCCGGATGCCGCGACAGGATGCGATCGACCAGCGTCGTGCCGGTGCGCGGCAGGCCGATCACGAAGATCGGAGCGTCGCCACGAGCGCCGCGGGCGTCCGGCGGGATCGCTTCGAACGCGCGCCGCACGCTGTCGAAGACCGCTGCATCCGCCGCGCGCGATGAACCCAGCCGCGCATGCCACGGCGCCTTGCCGCGCACGTAGTGCCCGAACGCCTCGGAGAAGCGGCCCGCATCCTCCAGCGATTTGGCGATCGCCAGGTGCAGGTGCAGCTGCGCATCGGGATCGCGCGGATGCGCATCGGCGATCGCCTGCATGCGTTCGATCCATGCGCCGTCCGACTGGCGGCGCAATTGCGCGAGCGCGAGATACGCACGCCAGTACGCCGGGTCGGCGTCGAGGCAGGCGCGCAGTTGCGCTTCCGCTTCGTCGATGCGGCCGAAGAACAGCAGCGACGTCGCGAGGTTGAAGCGGTCCTGCGCACGCTGCGGCGCGATGTCCACCGTGCGCTGGAACGCGCGCAGCGCGGGCTCGTGCAGGTTGGCGCGGCTGTAGACGGTGCCCAGCGTGGACAGCGTGGCCGCGTCGAGATCGTCGCGCGCGAACAGAGCGTCGGCGGTCCGCGCGGCCTCGTCCATCCGGTGGCACTCGGCCAGCGCACGCGCGAGCAGCGCGCCCACGTCGGGCCGGCGCGGCCACAGCGGTGGGGTGCGCTGCAGGTGCGCGACGGCCAGCGGCGCATGCCCGAGTTCGATGGCCGACAGGCCCGCCAGGTAATGCAGCGCCGGATCGTCCGGCGCATGCCGCGCGGCCTCGCCCGCGAGCCGGTACAGCGTCGGCCAATCGCCGCGTTCGAACGCGGCGGCGAGGGAGGACGGCGAGGGGGAGGGGTCGTTCATCGGGGTGCCCTGCGGGCCGGGAAGCCTACCGCAGGACGGTCGCCGCGCCCGGGCTTGCCGCCCACCGCACGCAGGCGTACGGTCGAGTCGGGCATTCCGCCCGCTGGAGGATCGACGATGGCCGCATCCACCTACGCTCCCCGCCTGCAGACCGCCGCGATGGCCGACATGAACGTCACGCCGCTGGTTGACGTGATGCTCGTGATGCTGGTGATCTTCATGATCACCGCGCCGGTCCTGACCGGCACGTTGCCGATGAACCTGCCGCAGGCGAATCCCGCGACGCCGCCGGCGCCGCCCGTGCAGATGCACCTGCGCGTCGACGCGAACGGCGGATTCGTGCTCGACGGTCGCGCCTTCGATGCGACCGCCCTGCGCGGCGTGCTCGCCGACACGGCGCGGCGGTCGCCCGATGCCGTGCTGCACGTCAGCGCCGCCGCCGACAGCGAATACCAAGGGTTCGCGACCGCGCTCGACGCCGCCCGCGCGAGCGGGCTCGGCAACATCGCGCTCGACTGAACGGGAGCCCGGGGCACGACCGGATTCCTTGACACGGTCTTAACTCCGGCGTGCTCCCATGACGCGATCGGGGGCCTCGCGAGGCCCCTTCGTTGTGGGGGATCGGACGTTAGATGGCACGCAGTGACTATGTCGGACCGGCGCAGATGTCTACGGGCATTGCCGGCCTCGATGCAATTCTGGGCGGCGGGTTCACGCCGGAGCGCCTGTACCTGATCGAAGGCGTTCCCGGCGCGGGCAAGACCACGCTCGCCATGCAGTTCCTGCTGGAAGGCGTACGCAACGGCGAATCGGTGCTGTACGTGACTCTCTCGGAAACGGAGCACGAGCTGCGCGAGATCGCCGCGTCGCACGGGTGGTCGCTCGACGGCGTGCACATCCACGAGCTCGCGCCGCCGCACGACAGCCTCGACCCCGACTCGCACTACACGATGTTCCATCCGTCCGAGGTCGAGCTCGGCGACACGACCAAGCGCATCCTCGACCAGGTGGAAAACCTGCGTCCCAGGCGCATGGTGTTCGACTCCCTCGCGGAACTGCGCCTGCTGGCCGGTTCGCCGCTGCGCTACCGGCGCCAGGTACTCGCCCTCAAGCAGTATTTCGTGGGCCAGCAGTGCACCGTGCTGCTGCTCGACGACTGTGGCACGACCGAGCACGGCCTGCACGTGCACACGCTGGTGCACGGCACCGTCTCGCTGCAGCAGTTGCATCCCGAATACGGCGGCGACCGCCGCCGGCTGCGCATCAGCAAGTTCCGCGGGCGCCGCTTCGCCAGTGGCTACCACGACTACCAGATCGAGACCGGCGGCCTCAGCGTCTACCCGCGCCTGATCGCCGCCAATTACCGGCGCGATATCCCGCAGCAGCCCGTGTCGACCGGCTCGCATGAACTCGACCTGCTGCTCGGCAACGGCCTCCACCGCGGCACCAGCACGCTGCTGATCGGCGCGGCCGGCACCGGCAAGTCGACGATCGCGACGAGCTGCTGCATCGCGGCCGCCGAGCGCGGCGAGCGTGCCGCGATCTTCTCGTTCGACGAGTCGGTCAAGTCGCTGATCACGCGCTCGCGCGGCATCGGGCTGCCCATCGACCGCCACCTGGACAGCGGCGCGATCGTCGTCGAGTCGGTCGACCCGGCCGAGCTGTCGCCCGGCGAGTTCGCCCATCGCCTCCGCCACGCGGTGGAGGAGGGCAACGTCACGACGGTGGTCATCGACAGCATCAACGGCTACCTGAGCGCGATGCAGGAAGACCGCTTCGTGCTGGTGCAACTGCACGAGCTGCTCGCCTTCCTCGGCCACCACGGCGTAGTGACGATCCTGATCAGCGCGCAGCAGGGCCTGATCGGGCAGATGCAGAACCCGCTCGACATCAGCTACCTCGCCGACTCGGTGGTGCTGCTGCGCTATTTCGAGTACGGCGGCGAAGTGCGGCAGGCCATCTCCGTCCTCAAGAAGCGCACCGGCGGGCACGAACACACCATTCGTCCGCTCTCCATCACGCCCGAAGGCGTGGTCATCGGCGAGCCGCTGCGGGAGTTCCGCGGCGTGCTCACCGGCGTGCCCTACGACCGCGACGAGGGTCCGGCCAAGCCGGTCTCCCGGTGACCGCCGCCCGCGCCGACGGCCCGGCCGACGAGGCCCGGCTGCTGCTCCTGCTGCCGACGCAGCGCGACTGCGACCTCACCGGCGAGGTGCTCGCGCGCGACGGCATCAGCACGCATGCCTGCAGCTCGCCCGCGGATCTCGAGGCCGAGATCGAGCGGGGCGCCGGCGCGGTGTTCGTGTGCGAGGAGATCCTCGCGATGGGCGCGCATGCCGTGCTCGCGCGGGCGATCGACCGCCAGCCGCGCTGGTCCGACCTGCCCGTGCTCGTGCTCGCACGCGAAGGCAGCGATTCGCGGCAGGTTTCCGAGGCGCTCGCGCAGCTCGGCAACGTGCTGTTGCTGGAGCGTCCGCTGCGCCTCGCCGCGCTGACCAGCAACGTCCGCACCGCCCTGCGGGCGCGCGAGCGCCAGTACCAGATCCGCAGCCACCTGCAGGACCTGGCCCGCGCGCGCGATGCATTGGCGGAGGCGGCGCACCGCAAGGACCAGTTCCTGGCGATGCTCGGCCACGAGCTGCGCAATCCCCTGGCGCCGGTGCGCAATGCGCTGCACCTGCTGCGTTCGGACGACCGCCTGCCGGAGGACGACCGCGCGCTCTGCGACATGATGAAGCGCCAGGTCGACCACATGGTGCGCCTGGTCGACGACCTCATCGACGTCTCCCGCATCTCGCGCGGCACCATCGTGCTGCGGCGCGAACGCGTCGACCTCACGACGGTGCTGCGCAACGCCATCGACCAGAGCCGGCCGCTGGTCGAGGCCGGGCATCACGGGCTGCGCTTCGAAGCGCCGGACGTGCCGCTCTACGTGGAAGCCGATCCGGTGCGGCTGGCGCAGGTCTTCGCCAACCTGCTCAACAACGCGGCCAAGTACGCCGAGCCGGGCGGCGAAATCGCGGTCGGGGTCGCGCGCGAGGACGGCAGCGTGCGGGTGACGGTGCGCGACCGCGGCATCGGCATCGAGCCCGAGATGCTCCCGCACGTCTTCGAGCTGTTCACGCAGGGCCGTCGCGAGGCGCACCGCGCGCACGACGGCCTCGGCATCGGCCTCACGCTGGTGCGCAACATCGTCGACATGCACGGCGGCCAGGTCGAGGCGCACAGCGACGGCCGTGGCCTCGGTTCGGAATTCGTCGTGCGGCTGCCGCTCGCCGCCTCGCAGGCGCCGCAGGTCGAGGCGCCCCGCCTGGATGACGTGGAACCGCGCGGCGCGGCGGCGGTGCGCGTGCTGGTGGTCGACGACAACGCCGACGCCGCCGAATCGATGGGCATGGTGCTGGAGCTGCTCGGTCTCGAGCATCGCGTCGCCTTCGACGGCCCCACCGCGCTCGACCTCACGCGGAGCTTCACGCCCGATGTCGTGCTCCTCGACATCGGCATGCCGGGCATGGACGGCTACGAGGTCGCGCGACGGCTGCGCGATGCGGACGGAAGCAATGCGATCCGGCTCATCGCGCTGACCGGCTGGAGCCAGCCGCAGGATCGCGAGCGCACGCGTGCTGCGGGCTTCGACCACCACCTCAGCAAGCCGGTCGACATCGGCGCATTGCAGGCGCTGCTGGAAGGCGGGACGGTCGACGCGTTCGATCCGCCGCCTCCCGCGCCGGCCGCCGGCGCGCCGGCGTTCCGCCACTCGGGCTGATTCAGCGGGCGGCTTCGGCGTCCGCGAGCGCGGCGCCGAGCGCTTCGCGCACCACGTCGATCACGTTCTTCGCCGCACCGTCGACCTCGGGCAGGTTCTCCAGCACGTCGCGGAACAGCTGCACGCGATCGATCGACGACTGCTTGGCGATCGCGTTGGTCGTCGCCAGCACCGCCACCGCGACCCCGACCGACATCTCGCCCAGAGCCTGTCCCACGGCCTGTGCCACGGCGTTCGCTACGTCGTTCTGTTCCATGCCTGCCTCCATCGCGGACGATCCGCCCACGGGTGATACCGCGCGGCGCGGTGCGGGATCGTGACGGCGGCGAAGGAGGTCGCCGGCATTACGGGAGACGCGAGTCCGCGAGCACGGGTGCCGTCGCCGGCACGGCGATCGTGCGCGGCGGTGCGGCCGGCTTGGCCGCATCGTGCGATGCCGGTGCGGCGTTCGTCGTTGCCTTGCTGGCGGCCGCCTGGGCCTGCGCCGCGCGCGTCAGCTCGCGGATCACGTCGCCGAACGGGCTGTGCGACTTGCGCGGGCTGGCCGGCGCGGCCGCCGGGTCGGCCTTCGCGGTCACGGCCTGCGCGTGCACGCATGCGGGCGCGAGGGCCAGCAGGGCGGCGGTGAACAGGATGCGATGCATGGCGGACCTCGGTGCGGCATTTACGGTGGCGCGAGGTTAGTGACGCGCAGCGACGCACACCGTGAAAACCATTGGCCGGACGCTCGATGCGCGCCGACCGTAAAGGCACGGCTCATCGACGTCGTCGTCGCGTGAGCCGCTGTTCATGTGCGCCCGCAACGAAAAAGCCCGGCATTCGCCGGGCTTTCCGTATCACCACACCTTCACCCGCTTGTCGGGCGCGAGGTACATCGCCTGTTCGGGCTTCACCGCGAACGCGTCGTACCAGGCGTCGATGTTGCGCACCGTCATCGCGCGATAGCGGCCCGGCGAATGCACGTCGGTGAGCACCGCGTTGCGCATCGCTGCGTCACGGTACTTGCCGCGCCAGGCCTGCGCGAAGCCGAGGAAGAAGCGCTGCTCGGGCGTGAAGCCCTCGAGCGTCTGCGCCGGCTTGCCCTGCTGCGACAGGCGATACGCATCGAGCGCCGTCGCCAGCCCGGCCACGTCGGCGATGTTCTCGCCGAGGTTGAGCTTGCCGTTGATCGACAGGTCCGGGA
>NZ_SMRQ01000024.1 GCF_004359965.1 Cognatilysobacter segetis
TCCCCGTCGCGCGCCGTCCAGACCGCCTGGGCGCGGATGCCACTGCCCCGCAGCTGCCAGCGCCCGTCCGCGGCGACGGCCGCCGCCGCCGGGGTGCCGGCCGCCGCCAGCCCGGCCGCCAGCGCGGCGACGGCGATCAGGGCGGCAGGCTCATAACGTGACGGGCTTCTCATTTACATGCGACCGTAGCGCGCCCACGTTAAGAGCGCGCGGTCGTCCGACGGGCGGCGTTATCCGCGCCGTCACTCCCCCATGGCCCCTCGCTAACGGCCGTCCGCGGAGCATCGAAGGCCGACAACGGAGGCCACGATGGGCACCAACATCCACGAGAAGCACCTGCGCGATTCCGGCCATTCCAACCCGCCGCCCGGTCCCGACAAGCTCGGCGGCGGCACCCATGCGCTGCGCGCCGGCAAGGACGGCCCGACCCAGCGGAAGTCGGTCCAGCCCAAGGAACCGCCCACGCGCGACGAGGGCCGCGACGACCGCCGCAGCGGCAGCGACAGCCACCGCGGCCGGAACTGAGGAGACCGCCATGCGCACCGACCCCGCCGACCGCCGCGCCACCCAGAAGGAAGGCCGCAAGGACGAGGCCCGCGACCTCGACCGCCACGGCCAGACGATCTCGCCCGCCCATCGTCCGGAAGCCCAGGCCGAGGACGACGCGGCCGCCATCGACCGCGCGCACTCCCGCGATCCCAACCTCGGCCGCGGGCACCACTGACGCATGGCGATGAACCGCGCCTGGGCCGCGCCCGAGCCCGGCCGCGAGGCCGTGGATGCGATGCGCGGCCCCGTGCTGCTGGAGTTCGGCACGCCCTGGTGCCCGCACTGCCTCGCTGCCGAACCGCTGCTGGCGCACGCGCTCTCGCAGCACGACGAGGTCGCGCACGTGCGCATCGAGGACGGTCGCGGTCGTCGCCTCGGGCGCTCGTTCGCGGTGAAGCTCTGGCCGACGTTCGTGCTGATGCGCGACGGCGTCGAGCAGGCCCGCGTCGTGCGCCCGCGTTCGCTGCGCGAGATCGAGGCGCTGTTCGACGAGGCGGGCGCCTGACATGGCGCCCGACGCCGCATACGAGCCCGCGGACATCCTCGGCGGCCTGTACGGTCCCGGCATCATCGGCCTGAAGGGCGCATTCGACCGCGGGTTCGTGCAGCACCTGCGCGAAGACATCGACGCGCTGTTCGACGAGGCGCTGCGCATTCCCGGCGGCGCGGTGCCGCGCGGCCCGAGCCGCCACTACGTCGAGATCCACCCCGAGCGCCTGCGCGGCTTCGTCGAGCTGGTGACCCATCCGTGGATCGTCGCCGTCTGCGAGGCGGTGCTGGGGCCCGACTGGCGCCTCGTCGAGATCGGCTTCGACGTGCCCGGCCCCGGCGCGATGGACCAGCCCTGGCATCGGGACTTTCCCTCGCCGGCGGCCACCCGCATCGGGCGACGCCTCGATTCACTGGCCTTCAACCTCACCACGGTCGACGTCACCGAGGCCATGGGGCCGTTCGAGATCGCGCCGGGCACGCAGTGGGACGCCGGCCTCGACTTCGACGGCGGCATGTTCCCGCCGCGCGCCCACTGGCCGCGCTACGAGGCCCGCGCCGAACGCAAGCTGCCGCGCATGGGCGACGTGTCGGCGCGCTCGGCGCTGACGATCCATCGCGGCACCGCCAACCGCTCCACGCAGTCGCGCCCCGTGCTGGTGCTGGGCATGGACGCGCCCGACGCCGGCAACGCCGAGCGCCACGACCTGCAGGTCACGCGCGGTTACGCGGCGACGCTGCCGCCCGGCGTGCTGGCGCACATGACCTGCCGCGTCGTCGACCGGCTCGAGCCGATCGTGCAGCTGCACCAGATCGAAGGCCTGCGCATGGGGCTGCCCTAGCGCAGCGCCGCGACCGCGAGCGCCGCACGCCAGGCGAGCGGCCGCAGCAGGTAGGCCGCGAGGATCGCCACCGGGCACGCGCGTGCCCACGCCGACAGCCAGCGCATCGCCAGCCCGGCGTCGAGGCCGGTGTTGATCGCGGTGACCACGAGCGCGACGAATGCCGACATGCCGACGGCGAGGAAGCCGGGCAGCAGGCGCTGCGCACGGCGGAGCTGGGCGGGATCGGGGCTCATACGCGCATTGTCGGGCCATCGCGGCAGCGTGACGCCGCGCACGCGCCCGTCATCGCCATTACCGCCGCCTGACTCGCCACGGCACGGAGTCAGGTTCCAGCCGGGAAGCGCTGCCTAGAGTCGGGCCATCCCCCGAGCCGACCCGAGGTCGCCATGAAGAACGTCCGAAACATCCTCGCCGCCGCGCTCCTGGCCGGTGCCGTCGTCGCCCCGTCCGCGCAGGCCGCCACGCACTGCTACGACAAGGTCGTCTACCACAAGCGCCCGGTGAAGGATCCGCACCGCGTGACCGGCACCGCCATCGGCGCCGCGCTCGGCGGCCTGCTGGGCCACCAGGTCGGCGACGGCAAGGGCCGCGACCTCGCCACCGTCGGTGGTGCCGTCGCCGGCGGCGTCGCCGGCCACAAGATCCAGCGCCACCGCCAGGACCGCACGTACCGCGAGATCGTGCGCGTCTGCAACTGATCGACCGCGTGCATGCGACGGCCGGGCCTTCGGGTCCGGCCGTCGTCGTTTCCGGCGCCTGCACCGCGCCTGCGTACACTGCGCGCCCCGTTGCCAGGAGACCGGCGTGAGCGCCTATTCCGAGACCGCCGACGCGATCGTCGAGCACGCCGAGGCGATGACGCGGCTCGACGCGCGCCGGCTCGACGCCGCGGCCTTCGAAGCCGCCGTCGCCGAGCACGTGCATGCCATCCGTGTGCTGGCGGTGTCGTATGTCGACCCGCTCGTCGACCGCGCGTTCTTCAAGGCGCTCAAGGCGGCGACGATGCGCGCGACCGGTGTGTTCGCGCACGTGCCCGAGGGCATCGCCGAGCTGCTGGTCGACACCGCGCGCGGGCAGGTGCAGGTCGCGTTGTGGAATGCGCGCGAGCTGCGCGAGGGCGGCCCGGCGTAGCGCCTACGCGATCGCCGCGCCGCGCTCGGCCAGCAGTTCGCGCAGGATCGAGCGGTGGCAGCGCGATTCGTCCGCGCAGTAGCAGCCGACCGAGAAGTCCGCCGTATGCGACAGCGCGGCCAGTGCATCCAGCACGTGACGCGCCTCGCCGCGCGCCATCTCGGCGCGATAGCGGCGCACGAACGTCGTCCACTCGCGCGGCGTGGTGCCTTCGAGCGCGAGCTTCACCGTCTCCGGCTGCGGCGCGAGCGTCGGCAGCCACGCGTCGTAGAAATCGCGCGTGGCGAATTCCTCCTTGCGAACGCCGCGCGGCGGCCGTCTCACGGTGCCGAGCCGCGTGCCCTCGCCGGGCGAGCGCGGCGAACCGAGTCGGACGATGCGGACGGCCATGCGGCGCTCCGTGCAGGGGACGCGTCGATGCTCGCGCGCCCGCGCACCGAACGCCAGCCCCGTCACGCCGCGCGACGCCAGCCGTCGTCGGCCTCGCGCGGTGCGCGGCGGCGCTCGACCCCGACATAGGCGCGGCTGAGCACGGTCGGCAGGCGCAATGCGCGGGCGCGCCGCTGCGTGCGGCGCACGTCGTCGAGGCGTTCGCGACGCAGCGCGTCGGCGAGCAGGAAGAGGAGCGCGGACGCCAGCGCGAGCGTGAGCGCGGTACCGAAGATCATGAAGGCGGCCATGGCGGAAAGCGGGGGAAACGTGCCGGGACGACACCTTCATTCCGATGCGTGACGCGTGCCGAAGGTTGCATCGATACGCCCCACCGTGCCATCGGTCATGCAAGCGGCCGCGTCATGCCGCGCGTCGCTCGGGGCCGCGCTGCCGCCGCCGTTCCTGGATCAGCCGGCCGGCGGGAAACGCGACGGCCGCGCGCAACCCCGCCACCGTCGATGCATTGCGCACGCCACGGCGCGCGACGTTGAGCACGTGCTGCAGCATCTCGCGGCGCGGCACTTCGCCCGCCTCGCGCACCAGCGACAGCCGGTGCAGCGAGTACAAGCCGATCACCGCCGAGATCAGGAAGAAGAACTGCCACCAGCCGACCGACAGCGTGACGAGGTCGAGCGCGCCGGTCGGCGAGCGCCAGTCGATTGAAAACCGCAGCTGCCGCTTTTCGAAGAAGCTCGCGAACAGGCTGCCCAGCAGCGGCGCCGTGCCGGCGGCGAGCGCGGTAACGAGCGCGTTCGTGGCGATGTACGCCGTGGCGCGGCCGCGCGGCGCGAGCTTCAGTCCGATCGCGCTCGAGGCCAGCGCGACGCCCGCCGACGTCATGCCCATCAGCACGTGGAGCACGGTCAGGTAGGCGAGGGTCCAGCCCGGCGGGCCGATCTGTCCCGCGAGTGCCATCGCCGCCACGCAGCCGATGAACGCGGGCGCCGCGAAGCTCAGCACCGTCTTGTGCGTGAACCGGTCCGACAGCCGGCCCCAGCCGCGCAGCACGACGATGTTCGCGAGCTGGCTGACGATGCTCATCACCAGCACCAGGCCCGCCGACAGCCCGAGCTGCCGGATCATGTAGACGCTGAAGAACGGCGCGGCGAGGTTGACCGCGAACTGCCACGACGCGAAGAAGCGGATCAGCCGCACGAAGCCCGGATCGCGCATCGGTTCGAGCAGCAGGCGGCCGAGGCGCCGGCCCTCGACCGCGGGCGGCATCGCCGGCTCCGGCACGCGCGACAGCTGCCACGTGCTGACCAGGCTCGACAGGAAGCCGATACCGTACAGCGCCGCGAACGCGACCGGGCTGCCGCCGCCGCGCCCGGTGGGATCGCTGAACTGTAGCGCCGCGGCCGCGGCCGCAGTGCCGGCGATGCCGAGCGCCGTCGCCCAGATCGTGCGTCGCGCGAAGAACACGCCGAGCTTGGCTTCGGGGATCAGGTCGCGGATCCACGAATTCCACGCGCAGCCCGCCACCGCGTTGAGCCCGCAGTGCACCGTCTCCCCGAGCACGAGCAATGCGAGCGCCATGCGCCGGTCGGGCAGGAAGCCGAGCGCCGCCATCAGCGGCAAGGCCAGCCGCGCCACGAACAGGCTGACGATCGCGACGCGACGCCGCGAGCGCAGGCGCTCGAGCAGTGCCACCGCGGGTGCCTGCAGCAACTGCGTGAGGAACGGGATCGCCGCGAGCACGCCGATCACCGTCGACGACGCGCCGAGCATCAGCGCGTAGGCCACGAGCACGACGCCGCTGTTGAGCGTGCCGACGATGGTGGCGAAGGCGGCGTCGAACATGAGGCGCCGGCCGCCTTCGCGCAGCTGCGTGGGAGCGATGTCGGCGGCGGGCAGGGCGGGCATCGTGGCGGCATGCGCTGCGGGCGGCCCAGCGGACCAGATGCCGCGTGACGGATCGATGGGCCGCTTGCCGGACGGCGCGTCGCGGCCGCGCGGCCGGTCCCACCCGCAACACGCTGCGATGCGCCGACGCGATGCGCACCGCGAGCCCGCGGGCCGGTGCCTTCATCGTCGCGCGACGGCGCATGCGGCATTCCTGCCGCATGACGCCCCGATACATCGCGCCGCGCCGCCTCGACGGCACCCGATCGCCACACCTCAGCGCGCGCCGGCTCAAGCGGATGCGGCGGCGCTTCACGCGCCTGGTGCTCCTGGCCGGCACCTGCCTGCTCACCGCGGCCTGCGTACTGCGCTGACGCGCCCGGGCGCGAGCGTCTAGCATCGCGGCATTCCCGGCCGGGCCTGCCCATGGACCACGCTCCGTTCGAGACGCATGCGGTGGAGAACACGCCGCCCGAGTTGGCGCCGCGCGACCTGTGGCGCGACGACGCCGCCCTGCGCGAGGCCGTCCAGCGCGAAGGCGCTGCCGCGCAGATCGCTGCGCTCGCACGCTACGGCGCGCTCGCCGGCGATGCGCTCTACGCGCTCGGCTTCGACGCCAACCGCGATCGCCCGCGCCTGCGCACGCACGATGCGCGCGGCCATCGCATCGATCGCGTCGAGTTCCATCCGGCCTACCACGCGCTGATGGACGCGGCGATCGCGCACGGCGTCGCCGGTCTGTCCTGGCGCGACGGCGCGGCCGGTTCGCACGCCGCGCGCGCCGCGCTCAGCTACCTGCACCACCAGGCCGATGCCGGCACCAGCTGCCCGCTGACGATGACGCATGCCGCGGTGCCCGTGCTGCGCCGCGAACCGGCGTTGCGCGACTGGGCCGACAAGGCGGCCGCGTTCGACTACGACGGCCGCGACGTGCCGATCGCCGACAAGCGTGGCGTGACGCTCGGCATGGGCATGACCGAGAAGCAGGGCGGCAGCGACGTGCGCGGCAACGCCACGGTGGCGACGCCGCAGGCCGATGGCAGCTACGCACTCGTCGGCCACAAGTGGTTCTTCTCCGCGCCGATGTCCGACGGCTTCCTCGTGCTCGCGCAGGCACCCGGCGGGCTCACCTGCCTGCTGATGCCGCGCCGCCTGCCGGAGGGCGAAAAGAACGCATTCCGCCTGATGCGGCTGAAGGACAAGCTCGGGGACTGGAGCAACGCGTCGTCGGAGGTCGAATTCACCGGTGCGACGGCGCACCGCATCGGCGACGAGGGCCGGGGCATCGCGACCATCCTCGAGATGGTCATGCTCACGCGGCTGGACTGCATGCTCGGCGCCGCCGCCGAGATGCGCATGGCGCTCGCGCAGGCGGTGCACCACGCACGCCACCGCGTCGCGTTCGGCGCGCGGCTGGTGGACCAGCCGCTGATGCGCAACGTGCTGGCCGATCTCGCGATCGAGGTGGAGGCCGCCGTCGCGCTGGCCATGCGCGTGGCGGGCGCGGTCGATCGCGCCCCGCACGATGCACGCGAGGCTGCGTTCGCGCGCATCGGCACCGCGATCGGCAAGTTCTGGCTGTGCAAGCGCGCACCGGTGGCGGTGAACGAGGCGCAGGAGTGCCTCGGCGGCGCCGGCTATGTCGAGGAGTCGATCCTGCCGCGCCTGTACCGGCAGGCGCCGCTCAATTCGATCTGGGAGGGCAGCGGCAACGTGCAGTGCCTCGACGTGCTGCGTGCGCTGGCGCGCGAGCCGGCCACCGTGGAGGCGCTGCGCGCCGAGCTCGACGCGGCCACGGGCATCGACGCGCGCTTCGACGCCGCGATGGCGGCGTTGCCCGCCGCGCTCGCCGCACCCGAGCCCGCGACGGCGCGGCGGCTCGTCGAGACGCTGGCGCTCGCGCTTCAGGCCGCCGTGCTGCTGCGCGCGCGCTCGCCGCTCGCGGCGGATTTCGTCGCCAGCCGCATCGCCGAGCCGCACCGCATGGCGTTCGGCACGCTGCCGTACGCCGTCGACACCGGTGCCGCGATCGAGCGCGTGCTGCCGCGCGACTGAGTCAGGAGGCCACCGCGGTCGGCGGCTCGCCGCGGCGCGCGCGCAGCATGCGCTGCCGCCACGTCTCGGCCGTCTGCGGCTTGACGAACAGCGCGACGACTTCCGGATGCGCCTCCTGCACGCCGGTCTCGATGCGCCGGATGCAGGCCTCGATCTCGGGCGTGGTCAGACGGTCGTGGAAATCCGCGCTGAGCGCGGCGACCACCGTCTCCGGGCCGAACTGCTGCGTGATCGCGCCGTTCGCGCAGCGCACGTCCGGGTCGGCGTCGGCGATGCGCAGGATGTCGTCACGCACCGCCTGGTTCGCGCTTTCGCCAAGCAGCAGCGCCTTGGTCTCGCGTACCAGCAGCATCGCCGTCACTGCCAGCAGCAGGCCGATGACGAGCGAGGCGATGCCGTCCCAGCGCGGGTCGCCGGTGGCCTGCGCCAGCGCGATGCCACCCAGCGCGACAAGCAGGCCCAGCAGCGCCGCGGTGTCCTCGAACAGCACGGTGAAGGTGGTCGGATCCTTGCTCTGGCGGAAGGCTTCGAACCAGCCCAGCGTGCCTTTCGAGCGGCGGAACTCGCGCATCGCCACCGCCCAGGAAAACCCCTCGAACACCAGCGACGCGCCGAGCACGAGGTAGTTGACCATGGGCCGTTCCATCGGTGCGGGGTGGCGCAGGTGGCGCACGCCTTCGTAGGCCGACACGCCCGCGCCGAGCGCGAACACCAGCAACGCGACGATGAACGCCCAGAAGTACAGCTCGCGGCCGTGCCCGAACGGATGCGCCCCGTCGACCGGCCGCGCCGCCCGGCGCATGCCATAGAGCATGAGCACTTCGTTGGTCGTGTCGACCATCGAATGCACGCCCTCGCTGAGCATCGCGGAACTGCCGGTGATCGCCGCGGCCACGAACTTCGTCACCGACACCGCGAGATTGCCGATCAGCGCGGCGATGACGACCTTGTGCTCGGGAGAGGCCATGGGCGGGACGCGGGCGGAGACGCGGATGCTGGCGTCGCGAACGTGAACCGGCCGTCGCGTAGCTGACCGGCCGCTTACGGGATTCGCCCCGCGCTCGCCCGACGCTAACGCCCGCTACCGCAGGGTGGACCCACGCACCGCATCGGCGGCGCCCCCAGGAGATACCCATGACCACGTCCAAGAACCGTCCGGAATCGGAAAGCCCGCACATGATCAAGGCGACGAACCAGGGCAGCGTCGACACGCAGACCCAGCGCGACGCGCAGCAGGCCTACAAGGACAATTTCGCCGACCAGTCGGAAGGGGCCAAGAGCGAGGGCCAGCCGACGGCGATGCACGGCAAGGGCGCCGGGTTCAGCCGCAACAAGCAGTAACGCAGGGCCGCGGCCGTCGTGCATCGACGGCCGAAGCGGCCGGCATGCGCCGTGCGTGCGGATGCCGGCCACGCACTGGTCCTCGGCGCTGGCGAACGGCCTGCCAACGCGCTGCGTCGCACCTTGCATGCGGCGCGGCCACGTATCCGCCGGGCCTGACGCGCCTGCGCCGTATCATGTCGCATGACCGACGCCGTCGAATTCTCCGATCTTCCCCTCGCGCCCGCACTGTTCCAGGGCCTCGACGCCCTCGGCCACGTGCGCATGACGCCCGTGCAGGCGCAGGCGCTGCCGCACCTGCTCGAAGGCCGTGACCTCATCGCGCAGGCGCCCACCGGCAGCGGCAAGACGGCCGCCTTCGGGCTGGCGCTGCTGCAGCGCCTCGACCTCGCCGACATCCGCGTGCAGGCGCTGGTGCTGTGCCCCACGCGCGAGCTCGCCGACCAGGTGGCGAAGAACGTGCGGAAACTCGCCACCGGCCTGCCGAACATGAAGCTGCTCACGCTGTTCGGCGGCGTCGCGCTCGGTCCGCAGCTGGCCTCGCTCGAGCACCCGCCGCACGTCGTGGTCGGCACGCCGGGCCGCGTGCAGGAACTGCTGCGCAAGAAGGCGCTCGACCTGCGCGCCGTGCGCGTGCTGGTGCTCGACGAAGCCGACCGCATGCTCGACATGGGCTTCGAGGAACCCATCCGCGAAATCATCAAGGCGACGCCGAAGGACCGGCAGACGCTGCTGTTCTCCGCGACCTATCCCGAGGCCATCCGCGACGTCGCGCGCGCGTCGATGCGCGAGCCGGTCGAGGTGACCGTCGAGGGCGCGGCCGACGCGGCGCCGATCGAACAGCGCTTCTACGACGTGGAGCCGGCCGACAAGCCCGCCGCGCTCGCCGGCCTGCTGATCGAGCAGGGCGGCGACAGCGCGGTGGTGTTCTGCAACATGCGCCGCGATACCGAGGAGGTCGTCGCCTCGCTCACGCACCTGGGCTTCACCGCGCTTGCGCTGCATGGCGACATGGAGCAGCGCGACCGCGAGGAAGTGCTGGTGCGCTTCTCCAACCGCAGCTGCGGCGTGCTGGTGGCCAGCGACGTCGCCGCGCGCGGGCTCGATGTCGAGGACCTCGGCGTCGTCGTCAACTACGACGTGCCGCACGATGCCGATACGTACGTCCATCGCATCGGGCGCACCGGCCGCGCGGGCCGGCAGGGCACGGCGCTCACGCTGTGCACGCCGCGCGAGCAGCCGCGCCTGCGCGTCATCGAGGAGGCGCTCGGCCTGCAGATCGTGCCGCGTCGCCCGCCGCTGGCCGCGCTGCGCGCCAACGTCGGCATGCGCGCACCGATGGTGACGCTGCGCATCGACGGCGGACGCACCGACAAGCTGCGTCCCGGCGACATCGTCGGCGCGCTCACCGGGGACGCCCGACTGAAGGCCGACGCGATCGGCAAGATCGCCGTGTTCCCCACGCGCAGCTACGTCGCCATCGCGCGCGCGCAGGCCGACCGCGCGCTCGCGCGCCTGCAGGAAGGCCGCATCAAGGCGAAGAAGTTCCGCGTCCGCCGGCTGTGAGCGAGGCGCCGCGCATCTGGGTCGATGCCGACGCCTGCCCGGCGCCGATCCGCGACATCCTGGTGCGCGCGGCGATGCGCGCGCAGGTGCACGTCACCTTCGTCAACCAGTGGATCCGCCTGCCGGCGTCGCCGTGGCTGCGCGCGGTGCAGGTGCCGCACGGGCCCGACGTCGCCGACAGCGAGATCGCTTCGCGCCTGACGTGCGGCGACTTGGTGGTTACGCAGGACATCCCGCTCGCCGCGCGCGCGGTCGAGGCGGGCGCGACCGCGGTGAATCCGCGCGGCGAGCCGTATACCGAAGCGACCATCGCCGAGCGCCTGTCGATGCGCAACTTCATGGACGAGTTACGCGGCGCGGGTGTGCAGACCGGTGGCCCCGCACCGTTCCATGCGCGCGACCGGCAGGCCTTCGCCGCGCAACTCGATCGTTGGCTCGCGCGGCGCTGAGGCTTTCGTCACCTGCATGAACGCAAGCGGCCGCGTGAGTACGTCACGCGGCCCACGGCCGCTTGGTGGCGCGTAACCTCGACAGGAAGCGTGGCGCACAAGCGGCTGCGCTCATGGAGGTAATGCATGGAATCCGTTCAAAGCGCCTGCGAACAGGCACGACAACGCATCGATGACGATGCGCCGCTCGACGAGATCCTCAATGGCCTGGTGAATGCGGCCGAGACGATCGCGGGCGACGGCAGCGTCGCGTCGGTGCTGATACTTGACGACGATGGCCTGCTGCGCAACGGCGCGTCGCCGAACCTGCCGCGCCATTACCTCGAGGCGATCGATGGCATCCGTCCGCATCCGGCGGTGGGCACCTGCGCCGCCGCGGCCGCGACCGGCGAGATCGTGGTCACGCCGAACTTCCTCGACGACCGCAAGTGGGTCGAGCTGCGCCATCTGCCCATCGCGATCGGCTTTATCGGCGCGTGGAGCATGCCGATCAAGACCGTCGACGGCCGCGTGCTGGGCACGTTCGGTACGTACTACCGCGACATCCGCGAGCCCAGCGATGTCGAACGCGCCGCGTTGCGGCAGCTCGCCGCGGTCGCCGCGGCCGCACTCGAACACGCACGCCGCGAAGTGCCCGGCGTCGCCTGATCGCGCGCTTCGCGCGCAGTCCACGCACGGCTACGGCCCGCTACCGCATCCTGTGCCTCATCCCGCACCGGATCGCGCCATGAAGACCCGCACGCTCGGCCGCCACGGCCCCGTCGTCTCCGAACTCGGCTACGGCTGCATGGGACTGAGCCATGCCTATGGCCACGCGCTCGATCGCAACGCCGGCATCGCACTGCTGCGCGCGGCGGTCGACCGCGGCGTCACCTTCTTCGACACCGCCGAGGTCTACGGGCCTTACGTCAACGAGGAACTCGTCGGCGACGCGCTCGCACCGGTGCGCGAACGCGTGGTCATCGCCACCAAGTTCGGCTTCGCCATCCCCGCGCAGGGCGATCGCGTGCTCGACAGCCGGCCGCCGCACATCCGTGCCGTCTGCGAGGCATCGCTCAAGCGCCTGAAGACCGACGTGATCGATCTGTTCTACCAGCACCGCGTCGATCCGCAGGTGCCGATCGAGGACGTCGCCGGCACTGTCGGCGCGCTGATCCGCGAAGGCAAGGTGCGGCATTTCGGCCTGTCGGAAGCCGGCGTCGACACGATCCGACGCGCGCATGCGGTGCAGCCGGTCGCCGCGCTGCAGAGCGAGTACTCGCTGTGGTGGCGCGAGCCGGAGGCGGAGATCCTGCCGCTGCTCGAGGAACTGGGCATCGGCTTCGTGCCGTTCAGCCCGCTCGGGCGCGGGTTCCTCACCGGCGCGATCGGCGCCGACACCGCGTTCGAGGCCGGCGACTTCCGTGCGGGCGTGCCGCGCTTCAGCGCCGAGGCGCGCGCGGCGAACCAGGTCTTCGTCGACACGCTGGGCGCCATCGCCGACGCGAAGGGCGCGACGAAGGCGCAGGTCGCGCTCGCGTGGCTGCTCGCGCAGCGGCCGTGGATCGTGACGATCCCCGGCACCACGAAGCTGCACCGGCTCGAGGAGAACCTCGGCGCCGCGGACATCGCGCTCGACGCCGGCGATCTCGACGCGATCGACGCCGCGCTGTCGCGCATCGAGATCCACGGCGCGCGCTACAACGAGGCGCAGATGCGGATGGTCGATCGCTAGCACGTCGCGGGCCGCGCAGCGTCGGCGCCGCGTGACCGGCGCGCCGACGCGCGGCGGTATGCTCTGCGCCCCAACGCGACGCGCGTTCACCGCCGTACCGGGCAGACAGCGGACGACACATGGAGCATTCGAACAACAGGGGCGCCGTGGCGATCGAGGCACGGCGCGTGGCCTCCGGCGACGCCGGGCTCGACCGGATCCTCGGCGGCGGCATCTTCCGCGGCGCGGTCACGATCCTGCAGGGCATGCCCGGTGCCGGCAAGACGACGCTGGCCAACCAGATGGCGTTCGAGAATTCGCGGCGCGGTGGCCGCACGGTCTACATCACCCTGCTGTCCGAATCGCATGGGCGCATGACCGCGTCGCTGACGCCGATGCGCTTCTTCGACGACGCCGAGATCGGCCAGACGATCCACTACGTCAGCGGCTATTCGATCCTGATGGAGGAGGGCGCGCGTGCGCTGCTGCACCTGATCGGCAGCGAGGCGCGCGACCGCGAGGCGAACCTCGTCGTGCTCGACGGGCTGTTCGTGCTCGGCGACGCCGGCCTGACCGAAAGCGAGTACCGGCGCTTCGTCAACGACCTCGCGCTGCAGGCCGAGCTGATGGGTTGCACGGTGCTGCTGCTCACCAATGGGCGCCGGGCGTCGGACAGTCCCGAATTCACCATGGTCGACGGCTGGCTGGAACTGGGCTGGCAGGTCGCCGGGCATCGCGCATGCCGCTTCATCGAAGCGCACAAGCTGCGCGGCAGCGGGTTCCTCGCCGGCCGCCACAGCCTGCGCATCTCGACCGCCGGCGTCGAGGTCTTCCCACGGCTGGAGTCCTACCTCGGGCACCGGCCGCGGGTGCCGACGGCCGACGCGCGCGTCTCCACCGGCGTCGATGCGATCGACGCGATGCTCGGGGGCGGCCTGCCGGCGTTCTCGAACACGCTGGTGTGGGGGCCGACCGGCATCGGCAAGACCACGGTCGGCCTGCATTTCCTGTCGATGTGCTCGCCCGACGCGCCCGGCCTGCTGTTCGGTTTCTACGAGTCGCCGGAGGAATGCGTGCATGGCGCGCGCCGCCGCGGGATCGACCTGGAATCGCGCATCGCCGACGGCAGCCTGCAGGTGGTCTGGCATCCGCCCACCGAGCACGACCTCGACATGCTCGGGCACGCCCTGCTCGACAACGTGCGTACGCGCGGCGTGCGGCGCCTGCTGATCGACGGCATCGACGCGTTCGAGAAGGTCGCACTCGAGCCCGGCCGCCTGCACCGCTACCTCACCGCGCTGACCTACGAGCTGCGCAGCGCGGGCTGCACGTCGATGTTCACCTCGGAGATCGCGGGCCTCTTCGATGAGCAGCCGCTGGTGCTCGCCGGCGACCGCTCCGCGATCGGGCAGAACATCCTGCTGATGCGTTACGCGCAGCAGGGCGAGCGGCTCACGCGGTCGCTGTCGTGGTTGAAGGTGCGCGAGAGCGCCTTCGACACGCGCGCGCATGCCTTCGAGATCGGCGCAGGGGGCCTGCGGCTGCAGGCGCCGCTCGATCCGCGCTCCACGCCGGCCGCGTGCATGGCGACCGGAACCGCCGGGGCCTGAGATGGCCGACGCGTCCAGCCCGCAGCGGGTGATCCTCGTGGTCGAGGACGAGCCCGGCATCCGCGACGGCCTGCAGATGCTGCTGGAGCTGGAGGGCTACGACGTGGTCGTCGCCTCCAACGGCCTGCAGGCGTTCGAGGTGCTGGCCGCGAAGGACTGCGACCTGGTGATCACCGACCAGATGATGCCGCGCATGGACGGCATCACGTTCCTCGGCCGGCTTCGCGAGCAGACCCGCTACCGCGCGTTGCCGGTGATCATGATCAGCGCGGTGCCGCGCCCGCCGGAAGCGATCGGGCCACTCGCCGATGCGTTCATCGGCAAGCCGTTCGAAGCGCCGCGACTGCTGCAGACCATCCAGCGCCTGCTGGCGAGCGGCCGCACCGCGCCCATCGCCTGAGCGATCAGGTCGGGGCGAACGGCTTCGTCACCTTCTTCTCGTGCTTGGCCGCGCGCTTTTCCTGCGGCGTCTTCGCCGGCTTCTTCTTCGTTTCCTTCTTGCGGTCCAGTCCCTTGCTCATGATGCACTCCGGTATCCGCAGGAGGGCTGCGGCCGCGCGCAGCATGGCAGGTCCGGCGCGCAGGCGCGGTGCAGGCGTCAGCGCGCGGCCGCGCGCGTGGCCGATGCGTGGAACAGCGCGGCCGACAGCAGCCACGGCAGCATGAAGAACGCGGTGATCGCGGCCACGCGCAGCGGGCCGTCGTGCGGTGCGCCCCAGCCGCCGAGCATCGCGATTGCGCCCACCGCCGCGTGCGCGGCCGCCGTGGCGAGCATGGCGCGCACCATCGCGCGCGGCCGGCCGCGGGCCATGAGCGCCGCCGCGATCGCGACCGCCACCACGCCCATGAACATCAGGTTGGCCGGGTTGCCGCCATCGCCCACCAGTCCGACCGCGAGGTTCACCCAGACCAGCGCGAAGCCGCCGAGCACCGCGGCGGCGAAGCCCAGCCGCGCCATGCCGTCGCCCGACAGGCGCCGCGCCAGTTCCCACGCGCCGCAGGTGAGCGCGAGCAGCGCGCCCATCACGATGAAATCGGAGGCGGTCCAGGCGACGCCGCTGCCGGGAAACCGCATCGCGATGGCCGGCAGCAGCAGGAGGCCCGTCGCCGTGCCCCAGGCCGGGCGGCTCCAGCCGCGTGCATTGCCCGTGTTCGTCGCCATCGTGGTGCTCCTCGCGTGGATTGCCGCACCCGGCGTGCGGTGAGGCCAGCCTCGCGCGCGTCGGTGAGCGGTCGATGCGCGCTCGGTGAAGCGAAGGCGAAGTCGGGATCAGCCGCCGGCCGGCCGCACGTGCAGGCCCAGCGCGCCCGCGATCGCGCGCAGGCCCTCGTCGTCGCGGCTGAGCGTGATGAAGCCGCTCTGGCCGTCGGCGGTCTCGCGCGCCCACAGCGTGTAGTGGTGCTCGCGAAGGCGATCGAACGCGGTGTCGAGCAGTTCGGCGAGGTCGGTGCCGTCGAGGAAATCGTCGTCGGTCGGGTCCTCGACGCCCCAGTCGATGTGCAGGTCGAAGCGCGCGGCGAGCTCGTCGAGGCATTCGACCAGTCCGCGCGTGTCGCCGTCCTCGACGTTGAAGGTCGACTTCCAGTCGGTCGCCTCGCGCAGCGCCTCGATCGCCACGTCCACGTCGTCGGTGCCGTCGGCGGCGTCGCGCCACGCGGCGAGCTGCGCGGCGGCGCCGTCCTCGTCGCCGGGATTGATCAGCAGCAGCAGCTGCCAGACCACCGCTTCCAGCGCGGCCTCGTCGTCGAGGTCGGTGCCTTCGCCGAAGGCCTGCGCGAAGTTGTCGTCGGGATCGAATTCGGAATGCATGGGCCGGGCTGCAGGCGATGGGGCCCGCATCATCGCGTCATCCGCGTTCACGCGCCGCGTGCGCGCCGACCGGAGGCGGGCGGCGGCCAACACCGGCCGTACGGTGGCGTGCTGTAATCTTGCCCGGGGTCACACTTTCAGGGTGCCGCGATGCTCCACCTCGATCTCTGCTGGGACGAACACGGGCGCGGGATCGTCCTGCGCCACGGCGACCGCCAGGGCCGCCGCGGTTGGCCGATGCGCCTGTTCGCCCTCGGCAGCGCCCGGGTCGACGCGGGCTCGCTCAGCGGCGAGCTGATGGACGAACTCGAGATGTTCGGGTCGGCCGTGCTCCGCGCCGTCGACGAGACCACGATCGTGCGACGCCTCGTCGCCCACTGACCCGCACGCGTCAGCCGGGCCAGTAGCCGTCCGGCCAGCGCTGCATCACCTCGCGGAAGCTGTCGGGATCGACGTACCACATGCGCGGCGCGCGCCAGCCGATGCAGCGACCGTCCACGCGCAGCGTGAGCTGCATCGGGTTCTGGCCGAGCAGTTCGCACAGCTGCGCCCAGTTGGGCGGGGTGGTGGACACGAAGTCCTGCGGCGGTCGGGTCGAGCGGATGGCGGGCATGTCGCCAGTCTCGACGGCCGCATCTCACCGGCTGAGAAGCCTTGCACGGCGCGGGCTTAGCGGCGCGCCGCTTGAACCGCCACCGGCACGCGGGTTCCATAGCGCTGTCGATCGTTCCCGAGGCGACGCCATGGCCGTCCGACCGTCGCGATTCCCCGCCGCTGCGCGCGCCCGCCGCGGGCAGGCCCGCATGCTGATCGACCGCGCCGCCGTGCGCTGGACGCTGCCGGTCGCGGCGGTGGTGCTCGCCTGGGCCGGGTCGATGTACACGCCGTGGGCCGCCGATACCGCCTCGCGCCTGTGGCTGTACGACCTCGTCTACTACCTGCGCTACGTCGCGCTCCTGGCCTGGCTGGCGGTGGCGGTGCGGCTAGCCGCGACCGGCGCCTCGCGGCGGCAGGCGCTTCCGCTCGCGCTCGCCGCGCTGGTCGCGGCCGTCGTGGTCCTGGTCGAGAGTCCCGGCCTCGGGCTGCGCCTGCGCGTGGCGGCGAGTGCCGACGCGCTCGACCGCGTGGCCGCGGGTCCGGACGGCCTGTACCGCCGTCGCGCCGGGCATCTCATCATCGACGGCGTGAGCCGCCCCTGCGACCGCGCCCGGCCATGGCTGTGGCTGGGGCGACCGCACGGCGGCGGCACCGGCACCGGCATCGCGCTGGTGCGCAGCCCGGCCGCACGCCCGCAGGTGCCGCGCGGTGGCGCGCATCGCGTGCTGCACCTCGACGGGCCGGGGTGGCTCGCGTTCCAGCACGGTGCCCCGACGCCGCAACTGGCCTGCGAGTCCGCGGTCGAGCTGCGCGACATCGCGGCCGGGCGCGCGTTCATGGCGCGCGGCCGCTGACGTCCGGGCGCCGGAGACGACAGGGCGCGTACCGGGTATGCACGCTGCACGGCGCAGGCTGGGCGGCCCGTCCGCCCGAGCCGCGCGCATGAACGCATCGACGACCTCCGCACCCGCGCACGACGACCGCGCGATGTACCGCCGCTTCCTCGCCATGGTCGCCACGTCGACCGCGGTGATGTTCGTGCTGACCTACCTCACCACCTACCGCGCCGACCACGTCTTCTTCATCCAGACGCGCATGTGGATGGCGCTGGTGATGGGCGCGGCGATGGCGCTGGTGATGCTGGGCTTCATGCGCCACATGCTGACGGACGGCCGGCGCAATACGGCGATCGTCGCCGGCGCGGTGGCCGTGTTCGCGCTCGCGCTGTGGCTGGTGCGCAGCCAGGCGACGGTGGGCGACGCGGCCTACCTGCGCGCGATGATTCCGCACCATTCGATCGCGATCCTTACCAGCCGTCGCGCGCACATCGAGGACCCGCGCGTGCGCCGCCTCGCCGACGGCATCATCGCGGCGCAGGAACGCGAGATCGACGAGATGAAGGCGTTGATCCGCGATCTCGACGACGGCGACACGGCCGCCCGCTGAGCGGGCGTGCGCGGGACGGCGGCCGGCCGTCGCGCGTGTCCCCGCGCCGACGGGAGGTCGCCCCTCCGCGGCCGATCGTGGTCACCCTGCCCGTCCCACCCCAGGAGACCCACCATGTACCTCGACGGATTCGTGCTGCCGCTGCGCGACGACAAGCGGGCCGACTACACCGCCATGGCGGAGACGTTCGCGCGCCGCGCGAAGGCGCTGGGCGCGCTGGGTTCGGTGGAGGCGCTCGGCGACGGGCTCGAGCACGGCCACACCACCGACTTCTTCCGCGCGGTCAAGGCGGAGGACGGCGAGAACGTCGTGTTCTCGTTCGTGGTCTGGCCGGACAAGGCCACGCGCGACGCCGCGTGGAAGGCGCTGATGAACGACCCGGAGATGCAGCCCGGCCCCGAGCCGATGCCGTTCGACGGCAAGCGGATGTTCTGGGGCGGCTTCAAGCCGATCGTCAGCACGCTGGCGTTCGACTGAGCGACGCGCGCCGCCGCGCTCAGCCGCGGCGCACCAGCACCACGCCCGCCACCACCAGCAGCGCGCCGATCGCACGCGCCGTGCTCATCGGCGCGAGCGGCAGGCCCAGCGCGGCGTGGTGGTCGAGCCACAGCGCGGTGACGATCTGCCCGGCGATGCCGATCGTGACCAGCGACGCCAGCCCGATGCGCGGCGCGGCGAACGCCGCGATGGCGACGTAGCTCGCGCCGTAGATCCCGCCCAGCCACGCGTACCAGGGCAGCGGCGCGAACGCCGCCGCGCCCGGGCGGTTGCCGCTGGCCAGCCACGCCGCCAGCAGCGCCAGCGTGCCGACCGCGAACGAGATCAGCGCGGCCAGCAGCGGCGAGCCGCCGGCCTTCGACAGCATCACGTTGGTGGGCACCTGCAGCGCGAGCAGGCCGCCGCCCAGCAGCACCAGCAGGATCGGCCCCAGGATCGACGGTGACATGGCAGCGCCTCGCAGCAGGGCCCGCGGCCCGGAGCGGGGCAGCGTGCCGCGCGCGGCCGCGCGTCCGCAACCGCATCGGCCTAGCGTGCGGACGCCGACCCGACGTGTTGCTTGGCACGCGATCGCGATCGCCGCCGCGTGGCCGCCGTTCACCGTCCCTCGCCGCAGGCTCCGCCACGCTGCCGCGTCCTCCGCCGCCGACCCGTCCGCCATGGCCCGACGCCTCGCATCGCTGCTCGCCCTGCTGCTGCTCGTCGTGCCCGCGCTGCACGCGGCCGAGCCCAACCGCCCGGTGCCCAACGTCGACCTCGCGCGCTATGCCGGCACCTGGTACGAGCAGGCGCACCTGCCGATGTTCTTCCAGCGCGACTGCGCGCGCGACACCACCGCGACCTACACGCTGCGCAAGGACGGCCGCGTCGACGTACTCAACCGCTGCACCACGAAGAACGGCGCGATCCGGCAGGCGCAGGGCGTCGCACGCCGCGTCGGCGACAGCACGTCGAAGCTCGAGGTGCGCTTCGCGCCCGCGTGGCTGTCGGCGCTGCCGTTCGTCTGGGGCGATTACTGGGTGATCGGCCTCGACCCCGACTACCGCTGGGCGATGGTCGGCGCGCCGGGTCGCGACTACCTGTGGATCCTCGCGCGCGACCGCGTGCTCGACCGCGCGACGCGCGACCGCCTCGTCGAGCGCGCGCGCGCGATGGGCTATCCGGTCGACAAGCTGGTGTTCACGCCGCAGGGCTGAGGCACCGCCGCGTCGACGACGCATCGCGTGCGCGGCTAAGTCCCCGAGGCCGCGTCCTCGAACGTCGCCAGGATCGGGCAGGGGCCCGCAGCGTCGCCCGCGCAGCGCGACGCCAGCCGCCGCAGCCCATCGCGCGCACGGGTGAGCTCGTCGATCTTCGCGTCGAGCGCGGCGACGCGCTGCAGCGCGAGCGCGCGTGCCGGCGCGCGATCGTCCGCGGCGTCCAGCTCAAGAAGGCGCGCGATCCCTTCCAGCGTGAAGCCCGCGGCCTGCGCGGCGCGGATGAAACGCAGGCGGCGCACGTCAGCGTCGCCGTAGCGGCGCACGCCGGCCTCCGACCCCGCGCCGCGCGACGGCAGCGGCAGCAGCCCGCGGCGCTGGTAGTAGCGCACCGTTTCCACGCCGACGCCGCCCGCGCGGGCCAGCCCCGCGATCGTCATGTCGCCCATGCTTGACTCCGTACCGTGGTACGGACTCTAGCCTGTGTCCGACCCCGTCACGGACCCGTCCCCATGAACGCCATCGCCGCCCGCCACGCCACGCTCCATCGCATGGTCATGCCGACCCACACCTGCCCGTTCGGGCTGAAGGCGCTCGACCTGTTGCGCCGCCGCGGCTACACCGTCGACGACCGCTGGCTGACCACGCGCGACGAGGTCGACGCGTTCAAGGCCGAGCACGGCGTGGCCACCACGCCGCAGGCGTTCATCGACGGCGCGCGCGTCGGCGGCTACGACGACCTGCGCCGCTTCTTCGGCCAGCGCGTGCGCGATCCGAAGGCGACCAGCTACCGACCCGTCGTCGCGCTGTTCGCGATGACCGCGCTGATGGCGATGGCGCTGAGCCAGGCGGTATTCGGCACGCCGGCCACGCCGCGCGCGCTGCAGTGGTTCATCGGCCTGTCGATGTGCGTGCTCGCGCTGCTCAAGCTGCAGGATGTCGAGCGCTTCTCCAGCATGTTCCTCGGCTACGACCTGCTCGCGCAGCGCTGGGTGACGTACGCCTCGCTGTATCCGTTCCTCGAAGCCACCGCCGGCGTGCTGATGGTGGCCGGCGTGCTGCACGCGGTGTCGATCCCGATCGCGCTGGTCATCGGCGGCATCGGCGCGGTGTCGGTATTCAAGGCGGTGTACATCGACCGGCGCGACATCAAGTGCGCCTGCGTCGGCGGCGACAGCCGCGTGCCGCTGGGCGCCGTGTCGCTCACCGAGAACCTGATGATGGTCGGGATGGCGCTGTGGATGCTGGTCGCGGGTTGAGCGCGGCGCGCGCGCGTCAGCCGTCGGCCGGCGCCACGCCGAGCAGCGATTCGGCGATGCGCGTGAGCGCCGCGCCGTCGATGCGGCTGTTGTTGAGCAGTACCACCGTGCGCCCGTCGTCGGCGCGCACGATCAGCGACTTGTACGGGCCGTTCGAATTGTTGTTCCAGCTCATGCGGTGCTCGTGGCCGTCGATGCGGCGCGTGCGCACGCGGCCGCCGTAGGCGTAGTCCTGCTCGGGCACGTTGACGCGCCACAGCGCCTCGCGCGACGCCGGCGAGAGCAGGCGGCCGCTGTACACGCCGTCGAGCAGACGCTGCACGTCGCCGGCGGTCGCGTACATGCCCCCGACCTGGCCGAGGAAGGCCGGCACCGGCGCGAGCATCGCGGTCGACGACGGCTTCGGCACCGGATGCAGGGCGTCGTACCCCCGCGCTGCGTGCGGCACGTCGTAGAAGTCGCCCTGCAGCACGTCGCTGTCGCGCAGCCGCAGCGGTCGCAGCACGAGCTCGCGCGCCAGCTGCGCGTACGGCTTGCCGGTCACGCGCTCGACCACCGCCTGCACCACCAGCCAGTTCGAATGCGAATAGTCGAAGCGCTCGCCCGGCGCGAACGCCAGCGGCGAGCTCGCGTAGCGCTGCAGCGCGGTCCGGGCGTCGACGCCCGCGAACGCGGCCATCGTGCCGCTCGCCTTGAGCGCCGCGGCGAGGTCGTTCGGCACGCCGCTGGTATGCGACATCAGGTGGTGCAGGGTGACGCGCGCGCCGTTGGCCGGCGCGTACTCCGGCAGGTACGTCGACACCGGTGCGGTGAGCGAGAGGCGGCCCTGGTCGACCAGCCGCAGCACCACGACGGAGGCCAGCCACTTGGAGAACGAGCCGGTCTGGTATCGCGTCGCCGTCGACGCGCGCAGGCCGCGCTCGGCGTCCTCCATGCCGTAGGCCTTCGCCATGCGCACGCGATGGCCGTCGCCGACCAGCATCACGCCGTCGAAGCCGGTGTCCGCGGCGAGGCGGTCGGCGCGCGCCTCGAGGTCGCGGTCGCGCGCGAGGGCGGCGGACGGGGCCACGAGCGCGAGCGCGCAGGCGAGCGCGGCGAGGCGCGAGAGGAAGCGGGGCATGCGGTGTCCGGCGTGGCGGGGCAGCGCGCAGGCTACCGGATCGGCGTGCGCGGAGGCGGACGCCGCCGCGCGGCGGGACGGCTTTGCCATACTGCGGGCGGGGAATTCGACAGGGAACACGTCATGCGCGGCATCGTGCGGGGTCTTGCGTGGACGGTCGGCGGGCTTCTGCTCGTGGCGATCGCGTTGTACGGCGCGCTGCTGGTGATCAACCGGCGCGACCCGCCGCCCTCGGCGGACGTGCAACGGTTCGAAGCGATGGTGCGCGGGCGCGCCGCGGTGGACGACACGGCCAACGGCTACGTCTACGTGCTCGGGTTCTCCGCGCCCGCCGACGCGGACCCGGTCGCGTACGGCGCGCGCCGACGCGACGCGATTGCACGGTGGACCGTCGGCGCATCGCACGCGGCGATGCCCGGTCAAGTCATGAATGCGCGCGCATCGCGCCCGGCTGTCGCGCAGCGCCTGCAGGCGGCCTGCACCGGCCATCCCGGGCCCTGCGAACGCACGCTGCAGGCCGCGCCCGGCGCGCTGGCCGCCTGGCGCCAGGCCGACGCCGTGCCGCTCGCGCGCTACGAAGCGCTGCTGCAACGGACTGCGTGGCGGGAAACGCTGCCGGTCGATGCGCTCGCGCCGATGCCGCGTTTCACCGACGTGCTCGATTCGCAGGCGCTCTACCTGCTGCAGACGCGGCAGATGGCCGAGGCGGGCGACGCCGCCGCCGTGCGCCGGCGGCTCGATGCCGACCTCGCGTACTGGCGCGTCGTGCTGGCGTCGTCGGACGTGCTGCTCACCCGCATGATCGCCAACGCGGCGATCGAGCGGCACTTCCGCCTCGGCGGCCTCGCCCTGCGCGCGCTGCCGTCGCCGGCGGCCGACGCCGTGCCCGCGTCGTGGCGCACGCCGTTCTCGATCGGCGAGCGTTCGATGCGGCGCACGTTCGCCGGCGAGTGGCGGTTCGTCGACACGACGCTGAAGGCGAACGCAGCCCGTTCGACGTCGCGCATGGCGCGGCCGCTGCTGCTGCCGCAGGCGACCAGCAATGCCTATGCCGCGCGCATGGCGGCGCTGGCGGCGATTTCCGAACAGCCCTACGCGCAGCTGCCGTCGGCGCTGGCGTCGCGCCTGCGGGCCTGGGAGCGCGAGCGCGCGCGGTGGTCGGCCTACAACCCCGTCGGCCGCCTCCTGCTGTCGATCGGCGCCGAGGCCGCGATGGGCGACTACGTGCTGCGCAGTGCCGACCTCGAGGGCCTGCGCCGCGCCGCGCTGGTCGCGCAGTCGCTGCGGGCCCGCGGCGTCGGTGCCGCCGACGCGGCGCGCGCGATCGCCGCCTCGGACCTGCGCGATCCGTACACCGGCGCGGCATTCGGCTGGGACGCCGCGCGCGGCGTCATCGTCGTCAGCGGCCGCGCCCGCGGCGAGCGCGGGCAGCGCGACGTGCTGCTCTGAGGCACCCCGCGCGCGCCGTGCGCGCCGCCATCACCGTCGACGCCTCAAGTTCCACGATCCTCGGCCGTTACCGACAGCTCCCCACCCGAAGGTTGCCGGTGACCCACGTCCTGATCGTCGAAGACGACGCGCCGACCCGCGACGGCCTCGCGGAAGTGCTCGAACTCGAGGGCTTCAGCGTCAGCCGCGCCGAGAACGGCCGCGTCGCGCTGACCCAGCTGCAGGCCGGCCTGCGGCCGGACGTGATCGTGCTCGACCTCGTCATGCCGGTGATGGACGGGCTGCGCTTCCTCAAGACCGTGCGCGCCACGCTGCACGGGCAGATCCCGGTGATGGTGGTGACCGCGGTCGGCGACCAGGTCGACCTCGACAACCTCGCGCTCGACATCGGCTGCCCCGTGTTCTCCAAGACCGGGCCGATCGAACCGCTGCTGGAAGCGTTGCGCGGCGTGGACGCGCCGCCGGGCGGCTGATCCCGCGACGCGCGGCGCGCCGCCTCAGCCGCCGCGCACGCGCAGCGTGAGCCCGCGCAGGAAGTAGCGCAGCAGCTGGTCGCCGCAGAGGCGGAAGTTCTTGTGGCCCGGCTGGCGGAACAGCGCGGACAGCTCGGGTTTCGAGATCGGATGGCCCGCGGCCTCGAAGATCGCGTGCAGGTCGACGTCCTTCAGTTCGAACGCCACCCGCAGCTTCTTCAGCACCGCGTTGTTGTTGACGCGCTTCTCCGGCGGGCGCGGCGTCGCGTCCTCGCGCGGGCCGCGGCAATGCACCACCAGCCCGTCGAGGAACAGGCCGAGCAGGCGGTCGCTCAGCGGCGCGAAGCCCGGCTCGTCGTCCTTGCGCAGGTAGGCCTGCACCTCGTCGCGGTCGAGCACCACGGCCGGGTCGGCCATGGCGACCAGGTTCGCGACGTGCGCGTCGGAGAGATCGAGCATGTAGCGCACGCTGCGCAGGACGTCGTTGTTGATCATGGTCTCGAGCGCGGGTGCGCGGCGGAGCGGGGCGGGCGGCGAGGATACGCCGCGATGGCGTGCGCGTGCGTTGGCGCGGCGCGGGCGCGATGGTCTACTGCGGGCATGAAGACCCTGTCCCTGCTTGTCGCCACCGCCCTGTTCGCCAGCGCCTGCACCGGCCTGCCCAGCGGCGCCCCGCCCACGCCCGGCCTCACGCTCGCCTCGTGGAATACCGAACACCTCGCCGAACGCAGCGGCACCGGCTGCCGCCCGCGCACCGATGCCGAGTACGCCGCGATGCGCGCGCACGTCGCCCGCCTCGGGGCGGACGTCATCGCCTTCCAGGAAGTGGAATCGCAGGCGGCCGCCGAGCGCGTGTTCGATCCCGCCGTCTACACCGTGCTGATCGAGCAGCGCACCGGCACCGTGCGCACGTCCGGCTGCGGCAAGGATGCGCCCGGCCAGACCATCCGCGCGCAGCGCACCGGCTTCGCCATCCGCAAGGGCCTGCCGTTCGAGCGTCGGCCCGACCTCACCGCGCTGCAGCTCGGCGATCCCGA
This sequence comes from Cognatilysobacter segetis, assembly GCF_004359965.1. GTDB lineage: Bacteria > Pseudomonadota > Gammaproteobacteria > Xanthomonadales > Xanthomonadaceae > Cognatilysobacter > Cognatilysobacter segetis. Next base: position 24,888 of record NZ_SMRQ01000024.1, read on the forward strand.
CCTGCGCTCGGCGGTCGACGTGATCGTGCGCCCGCGCGGCAGCGCGCCGATGCGCCTGCTCTCGGTACACCTCAAATCCGGCTGCAGCGCCGGCGACCGCAACGAGGCCTGCGCCGTGCTGTTCCGCCAGGTGCCGGTGCTGGAGCAGTGGATCGACGCGCGCGCCGCCGAGGGCCTGCGCTTCGCGGTGCTGGGCGACTTCAACCGCCGCCTCGCGCTGCCGAATGATCCGGCCTGGGCCGAGTGGGACGACGGCGTGCCCGCCAATGCGGACCTCTCGCTGGCCGAGGGCGGCCGCGGCGCCCGCTGCAGCCCGCGCTATCCCGACTTCATCGACCACATCGTGCTCGACCGCCGCGCCACCGCCGACCTCGCCGGCTTCGACGAGGCCACCTACACCGGCCCCGCGCTCAGCGACCACTGCCCGATCACCGCGCGCCTGCGCTGATCGACGCGTTCCCGCGACATCCAATGAAAAGGGCCGGGCGACGACGCCCGGCCCTTTTCGCATCGCGGCGCCTCAGTTCGGGCGCAGTCGCTTCTCGACCTCGGCGGCGGAATTGCCCACCTGCTCGACGGCCCGGCGGAGTTCCTCTTCGCTCACGTTGAAGCGCTGCGTCCAGTAGCGCACTTCATGTTCCTCGCCCAGCGCAATCAGCTTGCGGTCGGGGCTGCCACGATCCTGCAGGTTGTCGCTCATGGTCACGTCTCGCTTGGGGGAAGCCCGACGCTAGCGCCGTCGCGGTGACCCGCGCGTGGACCGCGGGCATCGCCCCCGGCTAGCGCCCGTCGCCCCGCGGCCGCGCAACGCCCCAGCGCGCGCGCAGCGGCGCCCGCACCACCTCGCAGGGCAGCCGCAGCGCCGCGGCCAGCGCCTCGCCCGGCGACGCCGCGCCGTCGACGTGCGCTTCCAGCACCGCGATGTCGGGCGTGCCCGGCCGGCCGGCGAGCGTCACGCGCTCGAGGGGGCCGAGCAGTGCCGTGCCGCTGCCCGAGACCAGCCTGCGCTCCACGCGCACCGCCTCGAAGTCGGCCAACGCGAAGCGGCCGACCGGGCCGGGCAGGGCCAGCCCCCAGACCCGCCGCGCGCGCGCCTCCACGGCGTCGGCGGTGATCCGCCCTTCGGCGCCGGGCATCGCGCGCAGCAGCACCCGCGCGAAGACGCCGAGCATCGCGACGACCGGCAGCAGGCCCGCCGCGCCGCGTGCGTCGTGGCGCACGACGAGCACGAACACGCCGCCCGCCAGCAACACCGCGAGCAGCGCCAGCACGCCCTGGAGCACGAGCACGGTCGTGCGCCGCGTGTCGAACGCGTACGGCAGCGCGATCGGCACGGGCGATGGCGCGTGGCGGCGCATCGCCTACTTCGCGAAGTCCGGGAACGCCGGCAGCTTGCCGATGTCGCGCGGGTCGTGCTGGATGACCACCGTCGCCTTCAGGTTCGCCGCGGCCTTCTTGAAGCGGTCGAGCGAGGCCAGCGAATCGGCGCGGTTGGTGTTCCAGGTCGGCACGCCGTTCGACGCGTAGTTCTCGTGGAAATGGGTGACGTCGCCGCTGAGCAGCACGTTGCCCGTCTTCTCGAGCTTCACCAGCAGCCCGCGATGGCCGGGCGTGTGGCCGGGCAGGTCGAGCATCAGCACGCGGCCGTCGCCGAACACGTCGTGGCGGTCGCCGCCGACGGTCTGCAGCTTGCCGCGGCCGATCCACGGCGCGAAGCGAGCGCGGCGCTCGGCATAGGCCTTCGGGTCCATGCCGGCGGGCGTCTCGGCCTGGGTCACCGCGTTCCAGTCGGCGCGCCCGATCAGCAGCGTCGCGTCGGGGACCATCGCGAGCTGGCCGGTGTGGTCGTCGTGGTAGTGGCTGATGCCGACGACGTCGATGTCGCCCGGCTTCAGGCCGATGCGCGCGAGCTGCTGCACCAGCGGCACCTTCGGTGCGGCGGCCGAGCCGTCCAGTGCGTTGCCGGTGTCCCAGAGCAGGTAGCGGTCGCCGTCGCGCACGAGGTAGCAGCTGTAGGTCAGCGGAAGCTTCGTGTCGTCGAACTCGAACGTGTCGGAGAACGCGGCCACGCTCACCGGTTCCGGCGGGCCGCCGCAGTCGAGCCGCGCGAGCGCGACGTCGGCGGCCTGTGCGGCGCCGCAGGCGGCGAGGAGGGCGGTGGCGAGCAGGGCGCGGGTCGGCATGGGGCGGTCTCCGTCAGGTATCGGATTCGGACTGGACGCGGACATCGGGCTCGCCGTCGTCGTCGATGTCGAGCACGACGGTGATCGGGCGGCAGCAGACCGCGCAGTCCTCGATATAGGTCTGCGCGCCGGCGCTCGCGTCGATCGCCAGCGTGATGGGTTCGCCGCAGTAGGGGCAGTCGATGTCGACGGTCGACAGCATGGGCAGGCTCCGGAGGCGGGTCATCGGATTGTTGCCTACCGGAGGGGTGGGGCGGGCGAAACGAAACGGGGCCGGGCTCTCGCCCGGGCGACGTGGACCCGAACCGGTCCATATGCGCAGCGTGCGAACGGTGCGACGTCGCAGGCGTCGCCGTTGCCCGGTGCCGCCTCAGGAAACGCCGGGCAGCGGCGGCGGTTCGACCGCGACTGCAGGCGCCGACGCGGGCGCCGCCCTGCGCAGGTCGCGATCGCGCAGCACGTAGGTGCCGGCGACCATGTCGCCGAGGCGCTGCCTGTGCTTGGAGGCGAGCACCGCGATGCCGGCCGGGATGCCGCCGGCGAGGACCGGGTTCACCTCGATCAGGCGGAACAGCGTGCGCACGACCGCCTGCCCGAGCGAGGGACGGCCGCCCGCGGCGTTCACCACGCGCGTGCCCGTGAGGAACTTGCCGGCGCTGCGGCCGAACGCGAGCTCCATCAGCGGGAAGTAGGCCACGACCAGGCCGATCCATACCGCGAGCGTGGCCTGGTACTTCGCGTTGCCGAGCACGTAGTCGGGCACGACCAGGAACGACAGCAGCACGAGGAAATCGATCCAGGCGCCGAGCCAGCGGCGCACGACGATGCCGGCGTCGTAGCCGGCGGCAATCGATGCGGCGGCGGCCGGCGGGCGGCCGGGTGCTGCGGGATGCGTCATGGGATCCCCCTGATCCGGTGAGGCGCGTCGGCGAGTCGACGGGCCCGCGCATTCTGCCGGGTGGCCGATCCGGTCCGCGACCGGCATCCGGACGGTCGGCCGGCTCGACGTTCCGGTCCCGCCGCATCGTCCCGTCCATGACGTCAATGACGTCGCGCGCGAGGTCATTGACGTCATCGTCGACGTCGCGAACGTCGTGCACGAGGCGGTCGACCTCGTGCGCCGGGTCGTGGACGTCGCGCATCACGGGCGCGACGTCACGCGCGGGCTCGCCGACCTGGCGCGCCACGTCGCGGACGTCGGGCACGGGGTCGTGGACCTCGAACGCCACGTCGCGGACGTCGCGCGGGAGGTCGCGCGCGTCGCGCACGACGTCGGCCACCCCGCGCGCGGCGTCCGGCACGCCGACGGCGCGCGCCTCGCACCGGGCCGGTGCGGCCGCGCGGCTAGACTGGCGACCCGCCTGGAATTTCCCGATGACCGACGCGTCCGGTGACCCGCTGTACCGGCTCTACGGCGAGATGGCCGCCGTCAAGGCCGTGATGGGGGTGATGCTGCCCCTGAGCCCGCAGCCGCAGGCGCTGCTCGCGGTGATCGAGTCGCTCGAGCAGGCGACGCTGGACACGCTCGGCGCGCTGCCGGAGGACCATCCGATGCGCGACGGGTTCCAGGGCACGCTGGCGAACTACAAGCTCATCCTGCGCAAGTCGATCGAGGACGCGGCGCGGTCGGCGGACGGCGCCGCCAACGACGAGACCTGAGGCAGCGACGGCGGACCGCGCATCGGCGGCGATGCCGGCCGTGCGCGAGTTCCGCATGCGATCGCCGCGGTGGACGGGCCGGGCACGCGCCCGGCCCGTCACGTTCGATGCGTCGGCGCGTCAGTCGCGGCAGTAGCCTTCGCCCGGCTTCACCGTCAGGCAGTCCTTCTTGCCGGCGAGGTACTTCAGGCCGGTCGCATCGCCGTTGGTGCGCACCGCGGTCTCGGCGACGCCGTCGCGCATGAAGCGCAGGCCCTCGGCGGTGACCGAGCCGTCGAACGTGCCCTTGTGGTCGAGATCCCACTGCATCTCGAGCGTCACGCCGCCGCCGGGCTTCTTCGCCACCACGAGGTACAGGCCCTCCACGCCGGTCCAGCGGCCGAGGTAGTCGGCCTCCAGCGCAGCGGTGTCCGACGGTGTGGGCGTGTCCGGGGTCGCGGGCGCCGGGGTGGCGGGTGCGGGCGTCGGCGCGTTCGTGGCGGTATCGCCCGCGGCGTCGGTCGCCGGCGGCGTGGCGCCCTGCGCGGACGGCGCATCGCCGGTGTTCGCCGCCGTGGCGGGCGGGCGGTCGGAACACGCGACGAGCGTCGAGGCGGCAAGGACGAGCGCGATCAACTTCACGGGCAATCTCCGCGGGAATCGGGGTCCGCGGACGGTACGCGGCGCCGCGTCGTCGATGCGTCAGGCGGCGGGGGCGATGCGGTTCGCGGCGACCGCGGGCAATGGCCGCGGTGGGGTGCGTCGGCCGGCGCCGCGCGGCTGCGGTTACGACGCCGGGTCGAAATGGAACACGCGCAGCTCCTGCGCGCAGCGGCAGGCCTTCGCGAGCCGCGCGGCCCAGTCGATCGCGGCCTCGCGCGAGGGCAGCTCGAACACGGCGAAGCCGCCGTCGAGCGCGGGGCCGTCCGGGTAGCCGCCCTCGGTGGCGGTGCCGTCCGCGGCGACGCGCATCACCGGCACGCCGTCGTCCAGGCCGCCGGCGAAGACGTAGACGCCGGCGGCCTTCGCGTCGTCGATGACGGCGTGGGAGTCGCGGACGACGGTGTCGAACTCGCCGTCGGGGATTTGCATCGCTCGGGCGGGGAAGGAGATGAGGTATTTCGCCATTGCGCTGCTTCCTTCGCGGTCGCGGGGTGTTGAAGGCGTTTCGTGCGCTGGCGCGCCCGAGTCACTTTTCTTTGCTGCTGCAAAGAAAAGTAACCAAAAGAAAGCAGCTTTCCCCGATCGGATCTACCGCTCGCGACGTGCGGGTCTGTCGCGATCGCCACACTCGGCATCCTTCGGCCCGCCGCAGCGCGGCGGGCGCTCACCGGCGCGCGAACCTGCGGTTCGCAGGCAGCGCGGCTTCGCCAAGTGGAGACGGCCGACGTCCTGTCGGCCGCCCTTCGGGTCTTGCGTAGTTGCGCGGCTGTTGAAGCTGCGAACGATCAGGAGACGAATCCGCCTCCTGTTTCGAAGGTGTGCATTGGAAAATCAGTCCAACGCTGCCTGTCGCACGGCGCTCAGGCGCCCAGCAGTTCCACTTCGAACTTAAGCGTCGCGTTCGGGGGAATCACGCCGCCGGCGCCGCGCGCGCCATAGCCGAGGTTGGCCGGAATGATCAGCGTGCGGATGCCGCCCTCGCGCATGCCCTGCACGCCTTCGTCCCAGCCCTTGATGACCATGCCGCCGCCCAGCGGAAAGATGAAGGGCTCGCCGCGGTCCTTGCTGGAGTCGAACTTCTGGCCCTGCTCGCCGTTCTCGAACAGCCAGCCCGTGTAGTGCACGGTGACGTTGCGGCCGGGCTTGGCTTCCGCGCCCGTGCCGACGACGGTGTCTTCGTACTGCAGGCCGGAGGGGGTGGTGGTGGTCATGGGGGTTCCTGTCGCTGGATCGGGTGGCCCCCGAGTCTAGCTGCCGACAGGCAGGCGGCTCAGGTTCGCTGCTTCGGCAAATCGAACCTGGTGCTTCGTCCCTCGTCGATCAGCGCTTCGCCGCCACGCCGGTGCGGACGATCATTTCGTCGAGGTGGCCGATCGGACTCCCGAGCAGGCTGATGCGGCCGGTGTTCGACAGCGTGGTGCCGTCCGGCGACAGCTCGAGCACCTGTCGCATGCGCATGCCGGGGTGCGGTGCGTAGCGCAGCGACAGCCGCGCACCCTCGACGGTCGCCACGCCGGGCCCGCTCGCGTCGCTGAGCGTGAAGGTGTAGGTGCCGTTGCCGGCGGGGTGGATCACCCAGTCGCGCGAGCGGTCGGGCTCGCCGGCCATGTGCACCACCTGATGGAGGCGCAACGTGCCGTCGGCGTCGCGACGGCCGAGGTTGTCGACGGTGTAGGGCTTCGCGTGTCCCAGTCCCAGCGTCAGGTCGCCGCGGCCCTGCGAGGCGCCTTCGAACATCGACATCGGATCGGCAGGCGAGGGGAGCGCGTGCAGAAGCAACGCGCCCGCGAGCAGGAGAGTGGGGAAGGTGCGCATGGCGTGCATTAGTGCCGGGGCGGGGTGAACACCGTGGCACGGCACGTGTGCATGAACGCTTCGTGGGGGGTTGGCAGCAACAGCGTTTCGTGCGCTGGCGCACCCGAGTCACTTTTCTTTGCTGCTGCAAAGAAAAGTAACCAAAAGAAAGCAGCTTTCCCCGATCACATCTACAGCTCGCGACCTGCGGGTCTATCGCGATCGCCACACTCGGCATCCTGCCTCGGGTGGCGACGGCCGACATCCCGTCGGCCGCCCTTCGGGTCTCAGGTAACAGCGCGGCTATTGAGGCCGGCGGAAGGGCAACGAACTGTGCGGATCAGCGATTGAGGTCGGGGAAATTGCACACTGCCCCGCTGTTTCGGCCTACTTCTGGCATTGACGGGTGCAAGCGTTGGCGGAACCATTCGGCTGCATGCCATGTACGAAATGTCCATGAACCCTGTTTTCCACAGCCGCCACCGGTATCTTCCTCAGGCGGGCGAGGAAGTGGTGCGCGTGCGCATTTTGTCGAGCAAAGGTTGGTATGCGGCCGGTGAAATCGCGCTGCCAGATGCCTTCATCTACGCCGACGACGACTTGGCGCTGATTGTTAGCAAGGGGTATAGCTGGAACCACTACATTGAAGATGCGTCGTTTGACGAGTTCGACTGGCCATATCCTGTCGAACTCCGCCTCATGGGGTCCTTCATCTTCTGCGAGGACTACCGTGACTCACGCGTCCTGTTCTATCCGCGGAGTGATCCGACCCTGACGCTTGTACCCCAGACTGTCGACTTAGCCGATCCGCGCAGCCGCCAAGCTGTGGTCGAACTGGTTAAAGACATCGGCTCATGGCCGGTTCCGGACCTGCTTCTAGACGGAATGCGCAAATCCATCGCGAGTGAAAATTACAGCACGTTCGACGGCAGCCACCTCGACACTGCGAGGATAGCTGCCACATGGAACCTTATTGAGCCCACTAACTTCGTGCTGCTGAGGGGCATCTCAGCAATTCTCAAATGCGACATGCTCGGTCGCCATCGCGAGTTCAGCGCGGAAGCGTTGATGTCGCTCTACATCGCCATGGAATGTTCCTTCCAACTCGTGTTGGAGGCGCTAAAGGCCCGGGGCAACCCGAACCCCAGCGCATCTGACGCCGCACAGTGGATGTACGAGGTCTTCGAAAGTCCGTTCGGCGAAGATCCGCCGAACGAGGGTTACAAGTACCTGCATGACTACTACGAAAGTCGCATCGCGACCTTCCATCCCCGGAGCCGCTTCGGCGATCTCCCATTCGTTCCACACTTTCAGGATGACCTGATCGACCTTCGGGCGCGTCTTTCGTCCGTGTTCGGTTACATGCTGCACGGATCGCACACGGATGAGTTTGTCGAGGCGGTTGAAACGTTTAAACGAAGTGCGTCGAGACGCGCCGAAGAAAAGCCCTAAATAAAATGGGGTCAGGTTTATCGCCTGACCCCACTTTCAGCGCATTGCAGAGCTACCTCACCCGCACTTGCTGTAACCACAGTTGAGGCAAGTCGCACACCCATCCATCAGCACCAGCGCCTTCGTGCTGCACTTGTGGCACATGGTCGCGCTGGGCGGGAAGCTGGTGCCTTCACCGGTGACCGAGACGCTCTCGTTGGCGGCGGGCTGGCTGGCGCGCTCGTAGGCGGCGCGCTTCTCGGCGATCAGCGCCTTCTGGTGCTCGGACAGTTCCGGGTCGTGGATCATGCCGATCGACTTGAGGTGGTCTTCCACGACGGCTCCGATCTCGGCGACCAGGCTCGGCATGTACACGCCGCCGGCCTTGAAGTAGCCGCCGCGCGGGTCGAACACGGCCTTCATCTCGTCGACCAGGAAGGTGACGTCGCCGCCCTTGCGGAACACGGCGGACATGATGCGCGTGAGGCCGACGATCCACTGGAAGTGGTCCATCGACTTGGAGTTGATGAACACCTCGAAGGGGCGGCGCTGCTCGTGCTCGGTGCCGGCGTTGAGGACGATGTCGTTGATCGTCACGTACATGGCGTGCTCGACCAGCGGCGTCTTGATCTTGTACGTCGATCCGATCAGCACGTCGGGGCGCTCGAGGCGCTCGTGCATCTGGATGACGTCGGCGGTCTTGTTCTCGACGGGGGCGGCGGCGGTGCTGGCCTGGGCGTCGCGCGCGCGGTCCTCGGCGCTGATGACCTGGTAGCCCTTGATTTTCTTCTCGATCTTGACGGCCATCGGCCCGTTCCCCGTGGTGCTGGTTGTTGAGTTTGGGGATGCGCCGCCGGGGCGACGCATCGTGGAATCAGGGGTGCCGGCGGCGGACCGCCGGCACCGGGTCACTGCGTGTTACAGGCCGGCCGAGACGCGGCCGCGGCCGTTGCCGCCGCGCGCGGCGGCGCC